>JAHQWX010000227.1 GCA_029856375.1 Promethearchaeia archaeon
TTGGAATATATATGTATAATCAATTTAGACAATATAACGAGGATAGTGGAATATTCCCAGGAATGGAATTACTGATTAAATCTTTACACAAAAAAGGATACACTCTTTGCATTTTTACAAATAATAAACGTACGCATCCCATCGGAATCTTAGAAAGATACGATTTAGTGAGATATTTTAAGTTAATCTACGGATTTAACGAAGTATCTGAGACTAAACCCAGTCCAGAAGGAATTTTAAAAATCATGAATGAGCTTAAAATTAAGAATAATGAGACTATTTTTATTGGAGACATGACATCTGATATTAAAGCGGGGAAAGCTGCAGAAGTATTCACGATTGGAGTGGCTACGGGTTTAGTCCCTAAAAAAAGATTGGCGCAAGAAAATCCCGATTATCTATTTGAAGGAATTGACGCGCTATGTAGTGCATTTAATGGCGAATTATAATTATATATACAGGTAAATCTAATCCTATTTATATTATAAAGTATAAAAACGAGTGAATTTCAATTACTGAATTATCAAGGTCTGAATGGGCTTTAAAATTAAGGAATGATGCCATTTCTGGCACTGTGGGCAGGCTTTTTCAAATGCTTGTTGATATATATGGTGCTACGGAACTTAAGAGTTTAGAACGAATTGTGGGAAAACGCGAAGGGCAGGAAGTTGAATTAGTTTTTGAGGCTTTAAATTCTACGATTACTTTCAACTTTTCAAAATCCCGGCTAACACCACAAATGGGAAAGTCTGATAGAGCCGTTACAACGGTTATATTGTCAATGAAAAAAGAAGAGCTACTACCCTCATTCAATAGCTTCATTAGAACTAAAGACAATCTGTGGGGAATGCTGAAATTATTTTTAAAATATCTTATTCCACGAAAAATAAAAGTAAAAGGTTCTTTGGGCGGGGGAATTACTTTAATACGACTGCTTTTCATTGGGAAACATTCAATGTATAAAAAAAAATAGTGAGGGAAAATTATGAAATACGACGAATTTTTAAAAATTTCAGAGACTCTTTCGAATCCACTCGTTGAGGAGTGGAAGAAACAAAAAAAGAAGATAATTGGATATTATTGTACTTATGTCCCCGAAGAGATTCTGGTAGCTGCTGAAATTTTGGGATTTCGGATGAGAGGGACTGGAGCGGAAGGCACTAGTAGAGCAGATACCATACTAAGTCGATTTAATTGTAGTTATATTAGAGCATCCCTCGATTTAGCCTTAGAAGGGAAGTATAATTTTTTGGATGGATTAATTGCAATGAATAGTTGCGATCACGCGAGAAGAATGTACGATATATTTAAATATAAAGTTGTGGGGGAGATACTTCCCGAAAATTTTCCTTTATATTTCTTATCAGTTCCTCATATTTTAACTGAGAGAGGATATAATTGGTTATTAGAGGAATTTGAAATTTTTATTACAGAATTAGAAAATCATTTCAATATTAAAATCACTAAAGAGGATCTAAATAGGGGCATACAAATTTTAAACGAGAATAGGAAGATTTTAAAAGAGATTCATGGATTAAGGGCTTTAGATAAACCGAAAATAAGCGGTGTCGATATATTGAAAATGAATGTGGCCAATTCAGCAATTCCTAAAGAGATAGCAAACCAAGAACTTTCAAATATTTTGACGAATGTTAAAGATAGTGGTGGTAATTCTGATAATCGTGCGAGAATTTTACTTACAGGTAGTTTAATAGACAATCCATTATTTATAAAAATCATTGAAGATGTAGGTGGAGCTGTAGTGTCGGATATGCTCTGTTTTGGTACAAGAAATTTTTGGGATTTAACTGAAGAGAGAGGAAATCCTTTAGAAAATATCACAAAACGGTATTATTACAAGATTTCTTGCCCTCGAATGATGGACGATCATAAGAGAAGATTTGAGTTTCTAAAGGAAAGAATAGAAAAAGATAAGGTAGATGGCGTTATTGGAACGCGTATTGAGTTTTGTGATTTAAACGGCGTCGAGAATGCGTTGTACGAACACGAATTGGAAAATTTAAACATTCCTATGCTGACTTTAGATCGCGATTATTTCTTAGGGGATATTGGTCGTTACAAAACTCGAATTGAGGCGTTTATTGAACAGATTGAATAATAAAGGTGGTTAAAACGTGAAAAATAAAATAATACCATATGAAATTTTATACGAGGCTCTTGAGACGACTAGGATTTTAGTTGAAGGGGGACCAGAAGAAGGTGAATTACTAGTCTTAAAATCCTTCTTAAAACACATTTCAAAAGTCGTTGAGAGATATCTTGACAATGCAGAAAATGGGATACCGGTTCTAGGACACCATTTTGCGTTTCCTACAGAAGTGTTCTTCGCGTATGATATTGTCCCAATAGTATTTGAAGGTATACCATACATTTTATCTGCCCTTCTACCCGAGGGATCGGAGTCATTTTACGATTTAGCAGATAGTTGGGGCCACCCTTATCACACCTGCACATCACAAAAAGGAGTTTTGGGTATGACCCTGAATGGAATGTTCCAATTTGATGTAATTACCACACCTACAGCCCCTTGCGATAATACTTTCGCATCGTATCCAGTAATTAGTGAGATTCATAAAAAAGATGTTCCCTTTATAATCGCAGATATGCCTTTTTACCACGATGAGAGAGGATACAAATACTATGGAGCAGAATTAAAAAAGACTATATTAGATGTTGGGGAAGCTCTTAATCAAGAACCCGATTGGGATAAATTTAAAAAAGCAATAGATTATTCCAACGAGGCGTTAAAATACATTTCTGAAATTAATGAATTACGGCGAGTCGCTCCCTGCCCAATTGAATCCATGTTATGCCCTCTTATGACCGCTGTTCTGGCATTTATTCCCGGACAACCCGAGAGGGCGTTATTTTTCAAAGATGTTTTGGAAATTGCTAAAAAACGAGCAAAGAGCGGGGAACGAGCTTATCCCGGCAAAGAAAAAATTAGATCAATTTGGCCCTATATGTCCATCTTCTTTGATATTGGGTTTTGCGAGTGGTTGGATAGGGAGATTGGAATGTCAATGCTTCTTGATATTTTTAATTATCTATTTCTTGAACAAGTTGATACATCACAAGATGTTGATGAAATAATTAATGGAGTGGCTAAGCAATCTATGGAATACCCCATGGTTCGCCAATCTCAATATCATGCTGATACTTTAATTGAAGATTTTGTTTATTTATCAAAAGAATATGAAGCCGATTGTGCTATTTTCACAGCTCACATTGGATGTAAACAAAGTGTTAGTTTAATCCAATTACTAAGGGAAGCTTTAAGGGACGAAGTTGGGATTCCAATGCTCACTGTAGATTTAGACATTGGAGATGCCCGTTATACTTCAATACAAACCGTTAAAAAAGAAATAAATAATTTTGTGAAAACAATATTATAAAAAAAAGGCTAAAAAAGTGGTTGATGATACCTTTTTCGTTGGAATTGACGCTGGCTCAACGGTTTGTAAGGCGATTGCGGTTAATTCTAGTGGGATTTTAGAACATTCCATGGCTCCAATATTAGGTAATCCAGAAAGCGCAACGGCTAGTTGCATAAAAAAGATATCAAGTATATCCAAATCGAAACCCAAACAATTAAAGAAATTGGCAATAGCTACTGGTTTAAATAGTGATAAAATTTCAATTTTGAAAAAAGAACAGGAGATTACTTGTATAGGCACGGGTGCATTCACTTTAAATTCAAATATTCGATTAGTCATTGATGTTGGTTCTTTTTCTATGAAAGCCCTGAAGCTAGATAATAAAGGCAATGTAAAAGAATTCATGATGAATAACAAATGTGCAGGAGGTTCAGGAATATTATTAGAACTCGTCGCAGAAGCTTTAGAATTAGATATATCTGAATTAGCAGAAAAAGCCTTTGAGTCAACTAATCCCATTTCAATATCTTCTCAATGTAGCATATTTGCGGAATCCGAAGTGATTAGTTATAAAAACGAAGGTGCAAATATTTCAGATTTAGTAGCAGGTGTATGTAATTCGGTAGCCGGAAGGATGTATCCCCTTGTGCGCAGACTTGATAAAGACCCAAAGAATCTAGCCTTTACAGGAGGCGTCGCAAAAAACAAGAAAATTGTTCAAAACTTGGAAGAACGATTGAATTTAGAAATTATTGAAACGGGACTAGATCCACAATTCATTACAGCTTATGGTGCTGCGATTATTGCTAAAACAAATTTCGAGGAGTACAAATGATTTTTGGTGGGATTGATGTAGGTTCGCTGACTGGAAAAGCAGTTCTATTAGAAGATGATTCAATTTTAGCTCATAAAGTAATTCGAGTTAAAAAAACTCCAGTCGAAACTGCTGAGAAAGTTTTAGACTCTGTGTTAGAAGAAAGTGGTATCAA
>JAHQWX010000228.1 GCA_029856375.1 Promethearchaeia archaeon
CGACCATTAACATTTAATAGGAAACCACTAAAATGATAAGTTTACTTATTTGAGATTATTGACTCGTCGAGAATTTTTCCAATTAAAACCTTATCCGTATAAGTCCCGTCCTTTAATCGAACCCCAAATTTTTGACGCCCCTCGATTTTATACCCCAATTTTTCGACATATAAACGTTTCGCTGAATTGTTACCCTCATAGAACGATGTTTCTAATTTTTTAATTCCCTTTTTTTCCGCAATTCTCTCAAGTTCCTTTAATAACTTTATCCCTAATCCTTGATTTTGAAAGTTTGGATGTATTGCTATACCCCAGGTTCCAATATGCTTATGCTTTTTACTCATTGTGTTCAGTTCAAGCGATGATTGTGCAATTATTTTTTCTTCAAAAATAGCACCTACAACAAATAAACTCTCTGTATTAGAAAGCATTTGCATGAATCCTTTTTTATTTCGTTCTAAATTACTTTCTTTGAACTCAAGAGCCAAATATTTGTTTATTTGGTGAAGCCAATTGTGGACAAATATATAGCTTTCTTCATTTTCGTAATCTTCTTTCGTTATTCGCTTGAGTTGGACAACTCTACCGTCCTTCAACTTAAACTGTTCGATTTTATTAGGATTATCCATAAATATACACCTTATCGAAACGCGTCTCATTAAAAAATTGAATTAATAACTCTAATAATTCGCTTACACAATAGTAATAAAAAAAGAAATAAAAATTAGATAAAAAAACTTTCTATAATTTCGATTTATTTTATTTTTGGGAACATTTTATTAATTGCGATGTATAATCCAATTAAAGCGCTGATTCCTATGGGAAGATACGCAAGTACCAACGCGATTACGCCGAATTGTAGTATCCAGAAACTTAAGAAGTAGATTCCAACTAAAATTCCGATTTGAACCAATACCATAAAAATCCATTTTGCAATCTTGTGTTCGATGTGCAATTCCTCTAAAATGTATTTGTATTTCATTTTCCCGAAGAGCCTAACCTTCATAACAAACATTGTGAGCACCATCGACCATATTAGCGGATACACCGAAAGTACTACGGTTAGAAATGTGAGGAACTCGGGATGCTGTAAATAAATTATTAGCGGAGGCACAAACGATATCGTCATTATCAACACCATTAAAAATATTTTCGCTTTCGCTTGGTCTCGATGAATAATCGGGAGCGAGGCGAGGATTGTTGCGCCTGATTCTTCTACATTTAATAATCCCGCCGTGAGAAAACCGGACATCATCGGTGTATACATTAGCAACCACACAATGAAGTAACCAATTTCTTCAGATAACGAATCGAAAAATCCTATACCACTTGATGTTGCGGCGAACATTATTATTGGGTATATTATTGGCATTATCAGGTACATAAGCATCGTAAAATCTCGCGTTGCTGTAAGTAAGTCTTTTTTCAGATACGCTTTAAACGGTGTAGTCGTGCTGATCTCTACTTGTATTTCTTCAATTGGAATTTCCTTTTCTGCAGCTACTTCGCCTTCTGCTGATGTCACATTCTTAAGCGCTCGTAATGCGCGTTTGTATAACCTCCAAGTTATTAACCCAAAAAGCGCGAGACCTAAGCTCGATGTTAGCCACAGTTCGATAGGAGCTTGGGTTGGGACCGTACATAACAGAACGAAATACGCGGGAGCGAACGGATACGGAATGAGGCTTAAAAGGATGTTTATCAATGTGGGATTTTCCGAGGATGCAAATGTGATAAACAGCTCGTCAACGGAAGCGATTGCTATTTGGAGCACAATCATCAATCCAAATATTAAAACCATGTAACTAGCCATATACAACAATCGAACTGCCGTCTTTTTCCTCGTTTGCGTAGATGCGTCCATCAAAACGCCACTAAGTTTTTGTCCAATAAAAACTAACACGCTCACATAAAATATCGCTTCAATTAGAGTTATCCCAATACTCAGTAAAAATACTGGTATGTTTATTCCAGCAAATAAGAATACAATTGGAAACATAAACACTATTGCGATAAGGACTGCATTCACGCTTCGAATGACGAGCTTGAAACTCATCTTTTGTAGGTCTTCTTGCGTAAGCGGCATCGTCTCGAGCCACCTGAATGTTTCCCCAGTCATTAAAGCTGCCGAAAATAACATCCCCCCCATAATCATGTAACCAAGTTGCATCGCAAAAAATATTCCAAAAAGAAGGCTTCCCGTAAAGATAAGGACTTCAACTGGAATAACTCCGGCATTAAGATATTGCAAGAATTGAAGGTAGGTTATCAACGGCATTATAGTTAAGATACCAATTAAAATCCCGTATATCACTTTCGCAAAAGTCGCCTGAGTCTTAAGCGAATCGGGATTCTTTTCGTATTTTTCTAAAATACGCGATTGACTCGCACCTGCGGTCATTAACTGAGAATCAAGGAAGAGCTCTCTGTTTGATACCTTTACAACGGATATCGGTTTAGATTTTTTCTCACCCATAATTGACCGCCTCACCTTCTTCCATTTTTATACGATGCTCTTAATTTCTTGACAATCTCGTCCACCGAAGCGTCTTGTTCCGTAAGCCGTAAAAATACATCTTCCAGCCCTGCGCCTACTTTGTCAGCTTGATGGCGTAATTCGTCTATGGTGCCGATACCCACGATTTTACCTTTATTCAAAATTGCGATCCGATCGCACAACTCTTCAGCAATCTCCATGATGTGAGTCGAAAATAGAACAGAACCACCATCTTGCGTGTGCATTTTAATTATCTCTTTCACTACTTTTACGGACTTGGCGTCAAGTCCAGAAAGTGGCTCGTCTAAAATAAGTAATTCCGGTTCGTGTATTATCGCTGCAATAATTTGAACTTTTTGCTTATTTCCATGAGATAAAGTCGCTATTAGCTTATGGTAGTATGGAAGCGCTTCTAAGCTTTCCAAATATTCGTATCCTCGTTTAGAGGCAACCATATCATCCATTCCCCTTATCGAAGCGATGAATTTAAATAGATCGCGAGGAGTGAGCGATTTGAAAATAAGCGGTTCTTCCGCGACGTACCCGACGCGTTGCTTAATATTTATGTCGTCTTTCTCGGGATCGAGCCCAAAAATTCTCATTTCGCCTTCTAAAGGCTCTAAAAGGCCTAAAAGGAGTTTAATCGTGGTCGTTTTTCCGGCTCCGTTCGGACCTAAAAGCCCAAATACTTCTCCTGGTCTCAACTGAAAATTAATACTATTTACCGCTTTTACTTCTCCAAAAAATTTACTCAAATTTTTTACTGTTATAACGCTATTTTTTTCCATTTTTTTTTTCCTTTCGATTTTTATTTTATATATTCTTTTTTATTTTCTTTTAGATTTATACAAATTTTTCTAGATTTAGTTAAGTATAAAAATATCAGCAACCTGTAAATAGGGTATTTAAAGGTTTGCGTGATCGTGAAATAAAGTGGAAAATTATTCGTATTTCTACTCTTAAAATACTTTATTAGGCTCATTTTTTTTTAATACCGTTCCTTGTTTTTGTTTCCTTAAATACTTTCTTCATTTTATCCCGGTAATTGCGAAACGCGTCCCTACCTTTCTGCGTGAGTTTATACATAGTTTGTGGTTTCTTGCCTATAAACTTCTTCTCAACGCTTATGTATTCTCGCTCTTCGAGTTTAGCCATATGGGAGGATAAATTACCATCTGTTAATCCAGTCTGATTTCTTAAGAAAACGAAGTCTATTTTATCCGCAATATATAAGTACGATAAAATTAATAAGCGAGCCGGCTCGTGAATGAATTTATCTTCATCCGTAAGAACAGGCAGAACTTCGCTTTCGTCCATAAATTAATTACTCCTCCTTCGAAAGTGGGTACCTATGTAAAAACCTAATCAAAACTACTATTCCCATAACTAATACAAAGCTCCCAGCGATGCTAAACGCTACGGCAAAGTGAAAAGGACTATCTACGAACTCGCGTGAGTATTCTGCGAGCATCAAACTCAAACCCATAACGATTGCAATTATGTAATATCGGGGAGTCTTCATAAAAAATGCCAATATACTAAAGGGTAGAGTTAGAAATAGCAAGCCAATAAGTAACATCGTTATATACGGCTCTAATTGGATTTGAAATAAACCTAAGAGCGTGAAAATAAAAACCGTAAATGTTAGTATTACATTTATTATTAAAAAGATTAATAATCGCTTTTTACTTGGACTTCTCCTTATGCTTAGTTTTACTATACCAGTGCGTGGAGCAGCAATATATTTTTTACCAAAGAAAAATAACGGAAATGCAATCCCGATTACTATGGAATACAAGAAAATGATGTTCCAGGGTAGGGGGAAGGTTTCGTAAAAGACTCCAAAGAAACCCATACCAATAAAGAGAACGCCAAGATAAAT
>JAHQWX010000229.1 GCA_029856375.1 Promethearchaeia archaeon
AATATTTAATTCTGGGGTAAAAATTACTGATATGTCTGAAGAGTCCCTGGCAACATTTAGAATCTTTAACATTGGATTTGTTTTTCAAAATTATAATCTCATTTCGACTTTAACAGCGGAAGAAAACGTGATTTTTCCGATGATGTTAGCGGGAATGACACTAGATCTGCGCAGGAAAAAGGCCGTAGAATTATTAGAGAAAATGGGTTTAGCAGATAGACGAGAACACTTACCCTTCCAATTAAGCGCTGGTGAACAGCAAAGAGTTGCGATTGCGAGAGCTCTGGGAAACGATCCACCTATTCTTATTGCTGACGAGCCAACAGCAAATTTAGATAGGGAAACCTCGGATTTTATCGCGAATCTATTTAAAGAATTGAAGGAGTCTGAGAAAACGATTATTGTTGCTACCCACGACGATCGATTGATTGACGTAGCAGACAGAATAATTACTTACGAGGACGCCAAAATTTGCAAACAGGATGTCGTGTGCGATATTTTAAAAGAATCTGATAGAAAAATAAAGAAATAGAGGGGTATTAAAAATTTCCTCGGATTTTGCGTTAAAAGATCTTTATCGGAAAAGAGACATAACAATTCCAAATTTGATAATAATCGCTGCAGTTACCGCTATCGCAGTTTATTTCATATATTTTGGAAATTCTATCGGATATAATACATTATATCATAATACTTCGCTTTTTACTGTTGGTATTCGAGCTATTTATTACGAATTTAACATTTTTATTTTAGTTATTGTGTTAGTATTAGCCGGTATGACGATTGTGGTTATCACTTCAACCCTAATAGCGCAAAAAAAAAGAGATATTGCTATAATGAGATCGTTAGGAACCATTCCGCGGATGTTATATAGTTTTTATCTGAAAGAAGCGTTATTTTTATACATTTTTGGCTTCGTTATTGGTTTTATATTTGGAATTATTTTTTATGGCATAACTCTTTTGATTTTAATGGTCCTTAATTTTGAGATCGTAATTTACATTGATATAATTTGGACGCCTTTGTTTTTTATTTCAACATTAGCCGGTATTTATGTTGTTACTGGTTATGTACTAAGAAGAATTGGTCGTCAGAACATCCAATGGATATTCTCGAAAGATATCCCTCACGATTTTGACGCCCAACATACATTGACATTTATTCCAAGAGGATTGTCGCGATTAGGTTATAATTTTAAAAGCGCAATGGTTAATCTCATCAGGAGGAAAAAAGATTTTATTCGGTATATTGTGCTGTTTGGGATATTAATTACGACAATTCTTACGCTCGGGATTGGCGTTTTAGTACTTTCTTCCTCGTCAGAAAATTGGATTAAAAACGCTCAGGGAGAAAATATAATCGTGGTTGGGCATAAAACTGTTGTAAATAATTACTCTCTACTATATCAAAAATACTACGATATTAACCTTGTAATTGACGAAACTTCGCAAGATTATACCAAATCGGAATATCTCTTTAATACAGGTATCATTTCTTCTTTAGGATCGATAGATGGCATCGAAAATATTGACGAGAGATTAATTATTTTTACTAAAATAATTGAAAAAAAGGGATCTATTATATTTGAAGATGGCACCTATGGCTTTGTAGGAAAGGACAGAAACGCCACAATTCCAATAGTTGGATTAGATCCTAACGACATGGCTCAAAATTTTGAGGTCGAAGGAGAGTTCTTTTCAGACGAAGATGGATTTATGAACATCACTATAGGTGATTCGCTAGCTGCATACAGTTTTGAATACCCTCTTTATCAACAATTACAAATAGGAGATGCAGGTAATCCATTTGATATAAAAGGTGTGGTGGTGGATAGCCTAAATAATGGATTTTCCGCGTATTTTCATCTTAAATATCTCAACCTTGAATTAGGTTATTCCGAAAATACCGTGAATATTCTTTTGATTAAAATCAATTCGAGTGAGATGAGTAATACCATAAATACCATTCAAAGCGTTATTCAGAACCAGTTGGGATCTAATTTTGTGGCACAAAATATGAACGGGGTATTTTTACAGAATTTAGCATCTATGAGTATCTTAAATGCAACTCCGTTGATATTGATAATATTATTTTCGATAATCGCGTTTTTATCGCTCTATAACTATCAGAAGGGAGGGCTTCACGAAAAAATAAAAGATTTTCTCATTATGAAAGCCGTTGGTGCCCAGAACAAATCGATAAAGAGGATCTTATTCTTAGAAAATCTTTTTATTCTTATTATATCATCGGTTTATGCTTTAACGATTTCAATGGTACTAAATATATTAGTGCTTTTTGAACGTGTTGCCCTTCCACCTTTATACATTCCCTTTCTTCTCTATCTAGTGTATTTTGTCGTTCTTTTAGTAATAAATTTTCTAAGCTTATTGCCGTTAGTTAGAAAAATGAAGCATTTCAGTATTAAGGATTTTGAGGTTTTTTAGATTTTAAAAAATTATTTATTGTTAAATGATGTATTAATTTATTAAGTAAATATGGGAAATATACGTGGGTATAGATGTCCTCTAGAGAAATGGACCAATTAAGAGCTGAAGTTGACCAATTAAGAAAAGAGGTTAAGATTAAAGACAACGAGATTTCGTCGTTGGTTGAAGAAAACGAAGATCTAAAAGACTCTCTTAAAATACTTGACGAAGCGAAAGCAGAATCCAAGGATGGCAAGACGATTTCGGTAGATAAAAAAATGGAAGTCGAAATCACGTTGAGAGATAAAGAAATTCGGGATTTAAAAGATAAAATGGGCGTATTAAGAAAGGAAAAAATTCAAATACAACAGCAACTAGAAGCAGAGGTAAGGAGAAATTCCAAATCAGCAGCTCCAATAATTGAGATAAAGGAAGATGAGATTCCATTACAAGATGCCCTAAAAGATCTACAGACAAAATTGAACAAACAACGGCTGATAATAACTCGTTTGAAGCAAGAGAACATCGAAAAAACGAGTCAAGTTGAAGCAGAATTAAAAAAGCGGATTAAAGGGGACCAAGATCAAGAAATTGTAGATTTAAAGGCGGAACTTGAAAAATTACAAAAGTCGCTTGACAAAAAAAAAGCAAAAATTAACGAATTGAAATCCAAGTCAAAACCCTCAAAAGTTAAGAAAAAAGAACCGAAACCAAAAGCGCCAACTGCTCCGGAAGCCGCACCATCTGATCAATTAAATTTGCTTATTAAAGACCTTCAAGATAAACTCAACCAATCCAGGGCAACAATTCAAAGACTTAAAAGTAAATTGAAAGAATCCGTAGGTGGCGCTAAGGAAGAAGGTGACCTACAAGAAAAGATTTTTTCTTTACAAACCGAACTCGAATTTAAAGAAAAACAACTCGCTGATTTACAAGCAGAGAAACAAAATTTGGGGGACCAACTCAAATCAGTCGATACTTCAAAATTTGATAATATGATCGCTGAAAAGAACGTAAAGATTGAAAATTTATCCAAACAAATTGAATTAGATAGACGAAAAACTACTGATCTAGAAACTAAACTAAACGCGAAAATACAAGAAGCCAACGAATTACAAATGAATTGCGATGGTCTTCTTAAAGATAACAGCGCATTACAGACCAAATACGACGAATTGAAAGCACAATTAGGCGCGAGAGAATCAGATGTTCATGAAGGCGTTGAAGACCAACAACAAACGATTAGAATTCAAGAATTACGCTCGATGTTAGAATCTTTTAAGAAACAAATACAGCAACAGAGGATTGAGATTACTACTTTAAGAAAAAAATAATATAAGAGTTACCCATGGAACTTATTGTTCTTGGCTCAAGTGGAGCAATACCCGTACCAGATAGGAATTTGCCCAGCATCGCGATTAAATATCGCTCTGAAATTATTATTTTTGACTGCGGAGAAGATTTACAAAGGAGATTTCAACAAGCTAGATTGAAATTTAACACCCCCCTTTCGATTTACATATCTCACATGCACGGGGATCACGTAATCGGTTTGCCCGGTTTATTGTTTAATTTTTCATTAAAAGAGCGTACAGCTCCCATGAAAATTTTTGGACCATTAAATATTTTTTTGTATCTCTTAGTACATAAAAAGATTTTAGGGCTCTCCACACCTTACGATATAGAAATTTACGAGATAGATTTAGAGAATTCAAAATTATATAAATTTATTGGATTAGACTCAGAAAATAAGCCTGAAGAAATTGGAATAAAAGACAATGTGTTGTTTGAAAGTAAACGGTATTCGATAAATACAGCATTTGTCGACCACTCAATTCCTACATTTGCGTTTTCTTTCGTAGAAAAGGCCAGATACGGAAGATTCGATCCCGAAAAAGCGATGTCCCTTAAAATTCCAAAAGGTCATCTTTGGAAAAAACTTCAAGGAG
>JAHQWX010000230.1 GCA_029856375.1 Promethearchaeia archaeon
TAGAGATGTAATCGTATAGTGTCTTTCGTAAAGGAAATTTGTGTGATCGTAGATCATTTTCACTGTCTTTTTTACAGGCCCATCCGATACTATTGCAATTGTATTTATACCATTTGGTGTTCCACCCCCAAAACTCCACGAGTACGACATCCACCCCCAACGATAAGAAGTCATGTGCTGTTCCACCTCAACACCGCTGTGTTTATTGAAAAGCTCGTAAACATGCGCGTGGTAGCTTGTAGTATAAATTCCCATACTGACTTTAAACTTATCATTTTCGAGTGAATAATCTAAATTTTCAGTCTTTTCCGTTATATCGTAGCCAAAATCATAACCCGGAGCAGATTTTGCACCATTTTGGATTGTATCAAAATATACAAAATAATATCTTTTTGTATTGTTGAGCGTTGTTCCATTCATAATCCACGAAAGTTCTCCCGAAGCTTTGGTATCAGCATCATAATCGCTGTCCTTATCGAACTGGGATGGGCATTCCTGAATTATATTACCGCTAAGATCATTTTCAATTACTCTTATAGAATTTTCATCGAATGTACCTGAGTCTTCTTGTTCCTGTAATAACATAGTAAAATCGATATGTACTTCAAGTAATCGATTTGTAAAATTAATAGGATCTCCCGTATATCTGCCGACTCCAGATGCATTTATATTTACTCTATAACTCCATAGATAATCCCACCAAATACCTGGGTCGAACTCCCCTGCTGCTTTAGGTTCTGTAATTGAAAAATCGTCTTTAGGATTTATATTATCGTCTAAGGATTCAGATTCGCCATCGATGTTTAAAATTGGCGTTATTCCAATAAAAAGCGTCCAAATAACAAGAAAAATAAGTAAATAGCCTTTAATGTTTTTGTAATTGCGCATTTTAAACACTATTGTTGTTTTTAGTAAATTTTTAGAAACAAAAAAAAAAATTTGTTAACTACTAAAAAAAAATTACATTTTAAATAAGTTTTGGTGAAAAATTTGATATTATATTTTATAACAAAAAACTAACGGACCATTTGATGTTACTAATTATAGGAAAAATAAAAAAAAAATTAATTTAACTCACTATTTCTGTTTCCAGTTCTGTCGCTTTTTCTTTCTTCTCTTTTCTCTCTAAAAACGCATCTTCTAGAACATTTAGATATTCCACGAGAACTTGATTTGATTTAGCCTTGGTTGCGTACTGCTCTTTAATAATGTTCAAAAGATATTGTGGGAAAAAAGTTTGGATAAAAAAGTCAGTTAGTAAAGCGTAATATTCGTTTCCTTTTTCGTCTTGTATAACTTGAATCATTTTTACTTCCCAGAGTTTCTTAAGAACATAATCCACATCTTCTACGCCTTTTTTCTTTAGCTTTTCGAGATCGTTGCGAGTTACTATAGCGGTTCTGAGGAGTCTTAAAGTCTCATATACTTGAGGATCAAGAATTACTTCGATTAATGCTAAGTTATCGCTTTCATTTGGTTTATATTCTTGAAAAAATTTCTTAGATTCGATTATATAATCGTTTGCTTGTTGTACTGGAAGGCCTTTTACTGAAGGATCTGCTAACAATTTAGTAGGGGGAACTCGGGTCATTAAAATATCGTGCGTTAGAAATACCAGCTCAGAGGGCATTCCTTTCACAGATGCTTCTTTAATTAAGTCGTTTTTAATCAAGGAAATAACTATAGCATCTAAATCGACAAAACCGCGTTTGTATTTGTCTTTAAGCCATACCATCAATTCTGATTTGGTAATCACGCCTTCCTCCCTTAATCGATTCAAGATTAGTCTTTTTATCTCGTCTTCGTAAACGATTGCGAGTTGCTGCTCTTCGTTCAATTTAGGATATACGGATAATCTTTGAAAAATAGACGGCATTAAATTAGTTAGAGTTTCTTCTTCAACTGTTGCAACGATTTGACGCGATATGTCAGATAAACCCCCTTCATAAAGGTCTGGGTCGTCTTCTAAGGTTAGAAGCAGTATTATATAATATCCAGTTTCTGGTCCAGTATAATAACTCGCCACATTGAGAGAACCAACCATCAAACTGACCATTCCTGGTTCTCCCGTATATTCATGCGTGCTATATACCTGCATAAGGGTTTTAGCAGTGAGATTGACTTCCTCTGGATATTGCGCAACTACTTGAGTTCCTACTCTTTCATCCCATTTCATTATTACTAATCCTACTGGCATTTAATATTCACCTCCACTTATATCATCTTTTTTAAAAACATCATATTTGTTTGGATCTTCTTTTGGCTCTTCTTTTGGGGGTTCTTCCTCGTATAAATCTTCTTTTGGCGGTTCTTCTTTAGGTAGATCTTCCTTTGGCTCCTCCTTTCGTGGTTCTTCTAATATTAGTTCTTCCTTTGGTGGCTCCTCCTTGATCTCAGCTAATTTCTTTTTTTCTTTTAATCCTAAGATTTCGTTTAATGAGAGTCCTATAGAGCTCCATTTATCCCCGAGCGATTTAGTCATGAACTCCATTTTTGTTTCACCAATAATTCCTTCGGGTATTGTTTTACCAGATTTAATTGATTTCCTCATTTTAGAAACATCTTTTATGAACTGCGGAATTCGCATATATTGGATGTATTTCATAGTTCCGTATCCACCGACGAATATTACGATAACTCCAATGATTATAAACCAAACCATTAACGGAAGACCCAGAGGCGAAATTGGAATAATATTTATCGTAATTAGTTCACCTTCGGAAGAAAATGTGTAATTTGCCTTTTCGATGTAGATACGAGCGGTATCTGTTAATACTAATAGCATCGTACCATTTAAAGCCGCAGCTCCTACTCCTACAGAATAGTTCCCGTTGCCTAAATCGTCAAAATTATATCGTATTCCTTGAAATATCATCCAAACTGTAGCTCCGATTATAGGCGCATTATTATTCGTTGGATCAGATAAGAACAAAGAGAAATTTAAAGGATTTCCGGATACGATTTCAATAATATTATTCTTAAAAAGTGCGGATAATTGCAACGTTGTGTTTCTTGCAATAATTTCCAACGAAAGAATGGCTTGTCGCTCGACATAATTCGGCAATCCAATCGAGACTACTAACACATACGAGCCAATCTGACGGAGTTCTGTATTAAAGTTAAGTTCGTAAATGCTGTCCTCAGTATTATTTAACTCGCTTGAATTACTTTCTACTACAAGGCCTCCTACCAATCTTTGCCATTCCAGAACAGCAGAGGCGTTAGAAATGCCTATACCCGCCGCAGTGGAATAATTAAATTCCCAAATTCGTGATGTTCCAACAATTACTGAGACAGGTTCAATTATTGATATTTTACCATTTATGTAGGTATTAATTGGATAAATCTTCAGATTGATAGTTAGTACTTGCGTGGTATAATTTAGTCTGTTTGCTACGATCCTTATGTTATAGGTTCCATGATACACAAAATCTGTACTATTTAACTCCAGTTGGTAATTTCCGGACCCCAGATTGGTCAGGGAACCTTTTAAATTACTAATCTGTATTACTGAATACACAACGCTCGCGTCGTCAATGCTTCCAGTTGATGGATAGGTTTCTTGATAATTGACTGTTAAAGTGATATTCTCCAACCAATAAGCCTCAATATCAGTAGCACTCGGAGTGAGTGAGGTACTTTTGTTCGAAAGGGTAAAAGGAATGAACGCATTTGCTTCTTCGTAGCCCCCCTTAGACGCAACTACGACCATGGTGTAAGTTACTGATGCGTTAAAAGAAATATCAGGTGGATTTCCTGTATCTATAGATGTCGTGTATCTGCCGTTTTGATCAAAGTCAAAATTAATATTTTGAGTGCT
Organism: Promethearchaeia archaeon; assembly: GCA_029856375.1. GTDB lineage: Archaea > Asgardarchaeota > Lokiarchaeia > Sigyniarchaeales > SOKP01 > 6H3-1. The sequence continues at coordinate 3,821 of JAHQWX010000230.1, forward strand.
AATCTTAGTATAACCAAGTTTAATGTAGTAATACACGGTGGCGCCATCAATTGGACCCTCGTCTCCTGGCCCAACATAATATGAGTAATTTACTGCGAAATTTAGCGTTTCTCCTAATATTTTTTGAGCGACTGGTTCCTCCCGTAGTAAAAGACGGAAAAATAGAGAAGAAATATGATTGGTTAGTCCTCGCGAGAAAAGCAACCGAGTTTCCAACAAGAGAATATGACGTCCCTCTTGAAGGAAAAAGCTCCTATGACTTTCGAAAACTTGAAAAGTTTGCCAACGTTCTTAACAGCGAAGTTGATAAAGGACAAGCAGTCGAGATTGCCAAACAACAAATCGAAAGCCATCACCAGTTTCTGGTGAAACAAGACGTTGACAAGATAATAGAACTGACAAACGATTTTTCCATTGGCAACTCCGTGTATTTACACGCGCCAGTCTGGTTCATCGTTTATGGATACAAGGGAGAACGACATAACATCCTATTGGACGGAGCAACTGGAACGGTTATAAAAGGAGACATCCCCGCAACAAGATTT
>JAHQWX010000006.1 GCA_029856375.1 Promethearchaeia archaeon
CCTTCGCATAAAACTTCGGTTAAAGCTGAAAGCCACGCTTCTCCAACGCTCTTTTCTGAAATAAAGAAAACTTTCGCCATTATATTTACCAAAATACGCCAAATTATTTTATTCTTTTTGTTAAATATTTAATACTAATAAATACTAGACTCAAAAATTAATAGAGAACATTAATAGATATGTAATAGTCGACATAAAAGTAAGATTCTTGAATAGAAAATGTAATAAGAATATCTAAATATTTAAAATTTCAGCAACCTAATAAAGAATATAATATTAAAATGAAGAATTATTATTTATCAACGATTGTCATTTTAAATTTAGAGGTTTTTTATGGATATTAAGAATAATAATCATTCAAATTTACAAACTATTGCGTTTATTGGAAACTATATACCGCGTCAATGTGGTATAGCTACTTTTACCAACGATTTATTAACGGGTATTTCCCATGAATTGCCCCAAAGCAGTTGCTGGGCAATCGCTATGAACGATGTTCCTCAAGGATATCCCTATCCGCGTCAAGTTCGTTTTGAGCTAAATGCTAAAAGATTAACGGATTATCAATTAGCTGCAGAATTTCTTAATGTTAATAATGTTGATGTTGTTTGCTTACAACACGAATTTGGGATCTTTGGAGGCGAATATGGGAGGCATATTTTAGCATTAATCCGAAATTTGAGGAAACCCGTAGTGACAACAATGCATACGCTTCTATTAAATCCCTCACAGATAATCCGAAATATTGTTGATAATATAAGCAAGGTTTCAGATCGTTTAGTAGTTATGAGCCAGCAAGCCAAATCTCTATTAAAAGAAATCTATGAGATTCCAGATGAAAAAATAAATGTAATCCACCATGGGATTCCAAATTTACAGTTTATTGATCCTAACTTCTATAAAGATCAATTTGGAGTTGAAGGCAAATATGTTATTTTGACTTTCGGATTAATTAATCCTGGAAAGGGGATTGAGATAATGATTGATGCATTACCCGATATCGTAAAAAAATTTCCTGAAGTAGTATACATAGTTCTCGGGGCGACTCATCCAAGCGTAAAGAAGGATCACGGTGAATCATATCGCCATTTTCTTCAAAGAAAAGCGAGAAATTTAGGAGTAGAAAATCATGTTCTTTTTCATAATAGGTTTGTGGAATTAAAGGAGCTTTGCGAGTTTTTAGGTGCCGCAGATATTTATATTACCCCATATTTAAACAAAGAGCAAATCGTTTCTGGGACACTTGCTTATGCTCTTGGAGCAGGAAAAGCAATAATTTCCACACCATATTGGTATGCCGAAGAAATTTTGGCTGATGGGAGAGGAATTATAGTTCCATTTAAAGATTCAAATGAGATATCTAATCAGATTATCAATCTTTTAAATAATGATGTTGATAGGCATGCGATGCGAAAGCAAGCCTATTTATTTTCAAGAGAAATGGTTTGGAAGGAAGTAGCTTTAAATTATATAAAAATATTTACAGAAGTCGTCGGGAAAAGGGTATCTCACCCAGCTCCTGTTATTAAGAAAAGTTCTTTACGATATACTCCATTTGAACTTGCTCAACCCAAATTTGAACATATTCGTCGCTTAACTGATGATGTAGGAATTTTACAGCATGCTAAATTTATTGTTCCTAATCGCAATCACGGTTATTCCACTGATGATAACGCGAGAGCGTTAATTGCAGTATTAATGGCTCAAAAATTTGCTTTAGAAGAAGACGATTTGACGAATTACGATAGTCGGTATTTAAGTTTTTTATTACACGCATTTAATGAAAAAAATGGACGATTTCGTAATTTTATGGGCTATGACCGTAAATGGCTAGAAGAGGAGGGTTCTGAAGATTGTCATGGTCGTGCTATCTGGAGTCTAGGTCTAACAATTACATTATCAAAAAATAAAGATTTTGGCGATCAAGCTTTAGAAATATTTGAAAAATCTCTTTCTGTTCTCTCTGAATTTACTTCTCCCAGAGCTTTAGCTTTTGCATTGGTTGGAATTCACGCTTATCTTGCAAGATTTGGCGGTGATAGTAAAATAAGAAGGATTCGAGAAGAGCTTGCGAATAAACTCTTTGATTTATATTGTGCGAACGCTTCTGAAGACTGGCCATGGATAGAAAATATTGTAGCATACGATAATGGGAAAATTCCACAAGCCTTGCTAATGTCTGGTAAATGGTTGCAACGAGGAGATATATTTGATGCGGGAGTTAATAGCTTAAACTGGTTAATAAGAATTCAAACGGACCCTAAGGGGCATTTTTCTCCAATCGGTAACGCTGGATGGTTCTCTCGAGGAGGCGAAAAAGCAAGATTTGATCAACAACCACTAGAAGCTCAAAGTATTATTGAGGCGTGCGTTGAGGCTTATAAAATAACTCAAGATAGAAAATGGCTTTTTGAGGCACGCCGATGCTTTGACTGGTTTCTAGGTGGCAACGATTTAAACATCCCTCTTTACGATTATAAAACTGGTGGTTGTTGCGATGGTTTGACTGCCACTGGGAAGAACAGAAACCAAGGCGCAGAATCAACATTGTCTTGGTTACTTTCTCTTTTAAATATGTATGAATTAGATGAGCTAACCGAGTTTGATTTAATGGAAGAGATTACCAAGGTGTAATAAAATGCTTGAGCAACCAATTGTGATAGTCAGTTCTTATCCACCACGTCTCTGTGGTATTGCAACTTTCGCCGAAGAAGCGAGAGAATTTATCCAAAAAGCAAATCCCAATCGGGAAGTCCTCGTTATTAGTCACACTGATGGAGATGGAGATGGAGTCTTTCCAATAATAGATATGAATCACCGAGATTGGTGGGAAACTGTAGAAGAGAAAATAAATGAGATAAATCCTTATGCAGTTCATTTAGAACACGAGTACGGACTTTACGAATACCTCGATAAACGTGGCATTGGCGATAAAAATGAGGGATTTCTCGCATTTCTCGAGGCTATCAATAAATTTCCTATTATTGTTGAACCTCACACAATCCATGGGAGAATTAGCGATTTTGAAGCTGAATTTATATATCAAATGTGTCAAAGAAGCGATGTAGTTCTTTTTAAATGCCATTATCAAAAATGGAGATTAAATTGGACTTTCTCGGGAAAAGGTTGGGAAACCCCAACTAATATTATGGTAGTGCCACACGGTGCTCGTCCCGATAAAAGATGGGGAATTGAGGATGTTCCTAAGTTAAAAGAGGACTTGGGTTTAGAAGATCTTAATGTTGCTGATCGTTTAGTTGGAATGATCGGATGGATTCAATCCAACAAGCGTTGGGACATTCTAATTTCCATGTGGGAAGAAATTAGCGACGAAATTAAAAAGCAGTGTGGTGAAAGATGGGATTTGCTAGCTGCTGGAACTTGGCGCGACCCACATCATAAGACAGATTACGAAACTTGGAAAAATTATGTTCTTAATCTTCAAGAAAGAGGAATAGCACATTATTACGAATTTGTCCCTCGAGGTGACTTATATTATAAAGTAATGGCGATTTGTGATTTTATTGTTTTACCATCTATTGACGAAACGCAATCTGGTACATTAGCCCGTATTATTGCTTTGAACAAACCATATATCACAACAGCCCCAATGGAAGGCTTAACTGCACAAACTTTGGAGAGTGAAGGAGGGTTAATGTTTACAACGAAAAAAATGTTAAAGGAACAAGTAATCAAATTAGCCTGTGATGAGGAATTAAGGTTAAAACTGGGTGAAAATTTAAGAAAATATCTCGATAATGTGGTCTCCTGGGAGGTTGTAGCCCAACAATATAATGAAGCTTACGAGCTCGCTAGAAATGCTAAAAAAACAGGACAACCAGTAAATTTGGAGCTGGAATTTTAATGGAGAGAAATTCTATAGGGCAATCGTCTTATAAAGAGCTTTTTCAGCGTTATTCAAATAATCCAATCATTTCAAAAAAGGATTTACCTTATTCGGCCAATACTGTTTTTAATGCAGGTGCAAGTAAATTTAAAAATGAATTTATTCTTCTTATGCGAGTAGAAGATAAAAGAGGAATTTCACATTTAACACTAGCTCGAAGTAAAGATGGGATACATAATTGGCAGATAGACCCCCGGCCTACTATAAGCCCCCTTTCCGATGATTATCCGGAAGAAATTTGGGGGATTGAAGATCCAAGAATTTCTTATCTCGAAGAAAAAGAAATTTGGGCTATCTCTTATACGGCTTACTCAGAAGCTGGCCCTCTGGTCTGTTTAGCATTTACAAAAGATTTCAAGCATTTTGACCGGCAAGGGATTATTTTACCGCCCGAGAACAAGGACGCAGCGTTATTTCCAGTTCGATTTAATGATCGTTGGGCATTAATTCACAGACCTGTCGCTAAGATGGCCGGTGTTGGAGCGCATATTTGGATAGCTTTTTCACCTGATCTTAAACATTGGGGGGATCACAAGCTCATTATCCCGGCAAGAGAAGGTAGTTGGTGGGATGCTAATAAAATTGGTATATCCCCCCCACCATTGAAAACCGAAGAAGGTTGGTTAATCCTTTATCACGGAGTTAAAATTACCGGTAGTGGAGTCATTTATCGTCTAGGATTAGCGCTCTTGGATATTGATAACCCAAGCCATGTGATTGCTCGTTCTGACGAATGGGTTTTTAATCCTGAAGAAATATACGAAATTTCAGGAGATGTAGATAAAGTTGTGTTTCCATGTGGTTGGATACTAGAAGATGATGAAATTAAGCTATATTATGGCGGAGCAGACAGTTGTATTGCTTTAGCGACAGCTAATCTACCGAAATTATTAGATTGGCTTAAAAAGCATAACTCTCTACAAGGATGAGAAAATATGCACATAGCTATGCTTTCCCCAATTGCGTGGCGTACACCTCCACGACATTATGGTCCTTGGGAGTCTGTTGTTTCTTTATTGACTGAGGGTTTAGTTAATAAAGGAATAGAGGTAACTCTGTTCGCAACTAAGGATTCTCAAACTAAAGGACACTTAGCTGGCATAACTCCACACGGTTACGAGGAAGATAAGGAACTTTTACCAAAAGTCTGGGAGTGTCTGCATATCTCAGAGTTATTTGAAAGAGGAGACGATTTTGATCTAATTCACAATCACTTTGATTATCTCCCATTGACTTATTCGAAAATGACATCCACACCCGTTTTAACAACAATTCATGGGTTTTCTTCGCGAAAAATCTTACCGGTTTATAAGAAATATAATAAGAAGTGCTATTATGTTTCAATCAGCGATGCAGATCGCTCTCCAGAACTCGACTATATTGCTACTGTACACCATGGTATCGATCTTAATCAATTTACTTATCAACCTGAACCCGGGGATTATCTAATTTTCTTTGGGCGAATTCATCACGATAAAGGAGCGTGGGAAGCAATACAAATCGCGAGAAAATTTGATATGAATCTTATTATTGCTGGAATTATTCAAGACGATGTTTATTTCGAGCAAAAAGTAAAACCACATATAAATAACGATAATATTGATTATGTTGGAGTTGCAGGCCCTAAAAAAAGAGATAAGCTTTTAGGAGGAGCTTACGCCTTACTTCATCCCATCAATTTTAGCGAACCGTTTGGCTTATCCGTTGTTGAAGCGATGGCCTGTGGAACACCAGTAATAGCTTTTAATAAAGGGAGTATGCCCGAGGTTATTAATAATGGGGAAACGGGTTTTTTAGTTAATTCCATCGAAGAAGCTGTTGAAGCATTAAAACAAGTCAAAAAACTTAAACGGTTAAACTGTCGTAAGTGGATTGAAGAAAAATTTAGTTTAGAAAGAATGATTATAGATTATATTGAAGTTTATGAGAAAATTTTGTCCAAAACCTCCTAATATTAATGTTGGTAAGCTAAATTTGTATTTATTCTATTTAAATTTACTAATGTCGCTCCTAATATATTAATTGCAAGTAAAAAAAGAAAAAATATATTCATTTCCCTATTATCAGCGAAAATTTTTATTTTTAAAACCTAAAACTTATATTTTTTGATTTATTTTATAAAAATATGGAAATCCTTTATCAGATTTTAATTTTTATCATTTTTATTATTATTCTTGTCTCATATAGTAGAGAAAAATGGGATTTTGTTTCAATATCTCTATTAGGAATGATAATTTGTGCTTTGATCGTCGCATTTTCTAGTTCTTTAACGATTAAGGATTATATTGGATTTATTGAAATTAAAGCTCTAATTTTGATTTTAAGCATGCAAATTATAACTCAAATTTCCAAGGAATCCCATTTACTAGAGTATTTTGCAATTCGGATGTTTAGGCTTTCACGAGGCAATCAAAGGTTATTTTTATATATTATGTGTCTAACTGGTGCTTTTTTAGCAGCTATGATTTCTGATGTTGTAGTGGTTTTAATTTTAGTCCCAATAATCATTAGAATTTGTTCTTTTTTAAAAGTAAAAGCCGGTACTTATTTATTAGCCCTCACTATTGTTATAAACATAGGTAGCATTTTCACACCATTTTCTTCTGGAGAAAATATAATTATTTCCCAACATTTTCAACTAAATACCTCTTACTTTATCACCTATTATTGGGGATTCTCTTTCATAATTCTTTTTTTAACAATATTTTTGATTGATTTTCTTATACTTAGAAAAGAGCCAAAAATTGAAATTGCCCGAAAAGAATTAATATTAGAGATATTAAATCCCAGTATTGTAATAATCAATAAAAAATTATTTGTTTTTAATGCAATTTTTTTTTTGGGAACAATAATTTCATTCGTCCTTATATCTCAAATGTACATTATTGCGCTTATTTCCGCAATGATTCTAGTATTGGTTAATAATAGGCATGGAGAAAGGCCATTAAAAGAAGTATTGAAAAAAATTAATTGGGAAATCGTGTTTTTCTTTATCGCAATGTTTATAATTATTGGCTGTATGAAAGAGATTGGAATTTTTGATATTATTCAATTAAAAAATTTAAGAGATTATAATCCAATTATCATGTCTGTGATAATATTATTATTAGTAAGTTTTTTATCGGGATTGCTGGCAAATACACCCATTATGTTAATATTTTTACCAATAATTGATTCTTTAATAAGCGTTTTTAATTTTCCATCAATTCCTTTAATTTTTTCTTTACTAGTTGCTGTAAATTTAGGGGGAAATATTCTACCTCAAGGTGCTATGTGTGATGTATTTACTCTGAAAATTGCGCAAGAAAATAACGTTGAAAATCTTACCTATAAAAGATTATTGAAAAATGGGGCAATATTTGCTTTAATACATATATCAATATCGTCGATAATATTGATATTCCTAAACATTTTTCATGCAGTGGGAGCATAGAATCGTTACTAAATTTAAAACGCAAGATTAACGAGATTTTTATTTAAAAATTAAAATCTAATATTTATTATATGAAAATTTAAATATTTTGAACGATTTTAATAATATGGGTATAAAAATGAATTGATATTATTATATCTTAGGTTTAATCCATAACAAAAAATAATTATTAGGTTTTAAGAATCATTTAAGATATCCAATTAGCTATTAGTTCTTAAATGGAATCCTCACTACATTTAAAACCTAATTATCCAATAGGATAGAAATCTTTGATTTTATTTTAATAAAAATGAATTTTTAGAAATAATAGAATAAAAGTGGTAAAACAAATGGGAATTAGAAAAGCATTTAAGAGATATTTTATTCGGAAAAGAATTGTTAAAGAAATTGTCAATGATATTTTAGAAAAAGTGGAATATAAACCAGAAAATATTCTAACAAAAGAGGACATTAAAGAAGTCATTTCTGAATTTAAAAATGAATCTGGGAATGAAGATAATACTAATCTAAACTATCAAAGTAAAAAGAAAATGCAAGAAAAAGCTAAATCTTTCGATTAAAGATTTATTAATTAAAGAAAATAAGAACGAGCGTAAGAATTATGGAAAAATATTATTGCATAAAATGTGATAGATATCATCGCCGAGGCAAAATCTATAAAAACCATCTGGTTTATAGAAAAGGGACACAGAAAAGCGAATCTGTTCCCAGCGATGAAATTATTAAGGTTAATTACAAAAAGCTCCGACCTATAGCTAAGAATCAGCTTTTAATATTATTTAAAAAATTGAGAAGAAGCAATAGAAAAAGCGTATATCGAGAACAGATTAATAAATTAATAAGATATGAAAGGAATAGATAAAATTTTAGGAGATCAAAAAGAATGACTATTTCCAATTTAAAATTAAAAGAGATAAAAAAAAGAAAAAATACTCCGAAGGCTCATCTTACAGATCAATTTGATAATAGTTGTTGCGATTCTATAAAATTGGTTGAAGAAGGGGGATACATTGTCTGTTTAAACTGTGGTTGCGTGTATGTTCCCGTATACGATGAATCGCCTCGTCGCGTTTTTACGCCTGAGGAAATACGAAAAAAGAAAAAAACTGAACCTAAATATTCAGTTATTGGCCCTCGAACGGTTATGAGAGGGCAAAAAGACGCAAAAGGTAAACTTCTAAGCCCAAAAATTAAAGCAAGATTTAAAAGATTAAGTAAAATCCATAGGTCTCTGTATACTTCATATGAACGTAACCTATGGATTGCTCTTCCCAACTTGTATAGAATTGAGAAAGCTTTGAGATTACCAAATCAAGTGGCTGAAGATGCGCTTAGAATCTATACCTATGCGGTGAGAGAAAAAATGACAATGGGTAGGAGCATAGATGTTCTTCTTAGTGCATCTATTTACGCTTCAGTCCGAGTCCATGGTGTCGCAAGAACAATTAATGAAATCGCAAAGGTTTCGCAAATATCTAAAAAAAAAATTAATAGAAGTTATAAGCTTATCTTTATGGAAGTTTTACCAGAATTAGATTTAAAGGTCCAACAAATCAGTCCAGAAAGATATGTTGATAAATTTTACGAAGAATTAGGCTTGTCTATGAAGGTCCGCAATTTTTCGATCGAATTAATCCAACAAGCAAAGGAAAATGGTTTTTTTATTGCAGGAAAGGATCCCAAGGGAATTTCAATAGCAGCAATTTACATGGTTGCGAAAAGATTAGGAGAACAAAGAACGCAAAAGGAATTGGCTAATTTAAGTAATATCACTGAAGTAACAATTCGAACAAGATGTAAAGAATTGAAAAGGTTTGCTAATCCAATATCAATTCTTAGGAAATTGAGAGATGTTAATAAATATTAGAGAAAATAGTTAAAAAAATGAGATATAAATACGATTTACAATAAAATTTTATTAGTTATTGAAGATTTGGAAAACTTCTTAAAAGGCACAATAAATATCGTCCAAATATTAAAATATTTATCGAATAATGTAGTATTATTACATAATTTTAAAACTAGTCGTTCTTCAAAAAAGAGACCTCATCTAAATAATAAGGTCAAAACAGACGCTAAGTTTGATTTAAAAATGAGTTACAAGAAGATTCATAAGATTGCTATAAAAAAGCTTAATAAGTTAGACGAAATTATGAAAATTTTTGAAGAAAATAATTTTAATGTGGAGACAAGATTAATCATGGGAGGGGGTATAGATAAATATGTGAAGGAGGTAGTAGAGAAGGAAGAGTTCGATATTATTATATTATATAGTAAGTTAATTCATGCTGAATTAAAACAGCTAGTGGAGGAACCAAGAATGCAAAAATATTATAATCTCGCTAATTGCGGGATTCTACTAATTCACAAAATATTAGAAAAATGGGAGTTTATTAATTAAAATAAAAATATCAATCAGATAAAAAAATCCAGAAAAAACATTGGAAATATATTAAATAAATGAGGTGAACGAAATGGTTGAGTTTTGTGATGAATGTGGTGGAATGATGTTCACATCAAGAGATAATAACAAAAAAACGCTTAAATGTAATTCGTGTAATGCAACTAAACCGTTAGATGACGATATAATTAAAAAATATCAGTATATAATTAAAACTGATCCTCTTAAAAAGCAAACAATTAAAGAATAATTTTGAATAGTGCTCTGACTTACTAAAAAGTGGAAAAGGAAGTTCAAGCATTGTTAAAAGAAAAATATAAAAAAAATTCGATTTTTAATGAATATTTTTTACAGTAATCAAAATAGAGAGAAAGAGATGATTTTTAAATAAATGAGGTTTGTTTCGTGGAAAAAAGTAAAATCGTGGCATTGTATTGCGTGTGGCGAGTGTTGTAAGAAATTCAATGTACCTTTAAAGCCTAGTGAATATGTTAAGATCTCCAGGCTATTCAATGGAAAAGTTTTTAATTTTAATGTAAAACCTGGTAGAGTGTATATTAGAAGGAAAAATAATAAAAAATGTATTTTTCAATATAAGAAGTTCGCTAGATGGCTGTGTCGGATACAAAATATAAAACCTATTGCGTGTAAAATCTTTCCATTTCTTATTTCGAAATCTAAAAATAAGGAAGCTTTGTATAAATACAAAGGTGTTTCTTACAATGTATACTTAGATACTACTTGTATCTCAATTGAATTGGGAGAACCCTCAATAAATTTTATTTATAAGACAATCCCAAAAGCATTAGAATTAAGTTTAGATCCTTACTCACCGTTAAATTTACTCACATCAAATCTATTAAGAGAATTAAATGTATCAGAAGATTACTTCTAATTAAAGAAAATAAAACGAGCGAGGTGATTTATTGAGCGATTTAGAAAATAAAATATTTTATCCTTTAATCGGAGATAAATTTCCAGAAATTAAAGTCCAAACAACCCATGGAGAATTTAAATTGCCAGATCATTATAAAAAGAAATGGTTTGTGTTATTCAGTTATCCCGCTGATTTTACACCTGTTTCTGCTACAGAATTTGTTGCATTCACTAAACGATACGAGGAATTTCAAAATTTAAACTGCGAATTAATTGGGCTCTCTTTAGATCAAGTCTATTCTCATATCAAATGGATTGAGTGGATAAAACAGAAATTTGAGGTTGAAATCCCATTTCCAATCATTGCCGATTTAGGAAAATTAGCTAATATACTTGGTACGATTCATCCGCAAAAGGGCGAAAATTCTGTTAGATCCGTTTTTGTTGTAGGCCCTAAGGGAATAATAAAATTAATTATGTTTTATCCGCAGGAGGTGGGACGATTTTTGGACGAGATTTTAAGAGTTGTAGAAGCATGTCAAGTAGCTGATCAGGAAAATGTATTCTTGCCAGTAAATTGGCCTAAACACGAATTTTTAGGTCGGCAAGTTTTAATACCTCCAGCAAAAGACCAAGAAACTGCAAAACAACAACCTAAAGAATATGGAAGTTATGATTGGTGGTTTTGCTATAAATCTTTGGAATATGGGTAATGGTATTAAAATCTATTATTGAAATACAAAAAAGAATAAGGTGATAAATTAGAAAGCGGTTAAAAACAAGTTAAAATATTCACTTCATTCAAGTTTTAATTCAGAATTTTGAGTTGATTCATAAGAAGCAAGCTCTCTTTCTGAATGTTTTCGCTCGAAAATTTCATAATATTCTGAAATTTTCGGGTGTAATTCTTTTAGCTGCTTGTTTGTTAATATACTAGTAAAGAAATTCAAGGCAGAATCGTAAACTTCTTTAATATAGGTATTTGTTTGGCTCAAATTATAAGCTATTTCTAAAATAGAATCGTAATCAATCTCAATATCGATGATTTTTTTCCTGAAAATATTCTCTAATCTTTTTTTTGTTATCAAATTAATCCAAAGTACTTCAAAAACAAAATAATTTACAAACTGTATAGCTTCGGTAAGCAATGCAACTCCTATAGCTAAAGTTAATTCACCAGTTATAATGAACGCAGTTAAAAATCCAAGTATTACTGTAATTATCCTATAAATAACGCTTTTAAGTAAGCTTTCTTTCCACTCTATCTCCGATTTCCTCATTTTTTCATAAATTGTAGTAATTCAAGATTAAGTAAAATTAGCAATAGCAATATTATTATTAATATTTATAAAATATATCTATTGTCTATTTTTATCTTGTTTGAACTAATTTGTTGATTAAATTAATTCGAAATCTTAAATTTTTAATGCATAAATACTAATTATTACTAAAAGAATAAGGATCAGTGATAATCAATGTCTAAAGTAAAAACAGCTTATAAGGAAATAGAGCACATTGTTGGTTCCGAATTTATCTCGGATAAAGATTTTATGAAAGCGGCGTACGCGAGAAATGTTGACCCCGCATTTCCAGATAGGTGGGCAGATATGATTGTAAGACCCGAAACCACCGAAGAAGTTTCGGAAATCGTGAAAATCGCTAATAAACATAATATTAAAATGGTACCCCGGGGCGGCGGCGCTGATTTGGTTGGGGGTTCAACAACTGAAGGCGGGATACTAATCGATCTTACAAGGATGAATAATATAATTGAAATAAATGAAAAAGATTTTTACTGCGAAGTGGAATCTGGCATCACTTGGGGCGCTTTGAATACAGAACTACTTAAAAGAAACTTAACAATTGGTATTGTGGGTCCTGGAAGTGGATTTTCTGCAACTATTGGGGGAGGTCTTTCGAATAGTACAGCAGGTTTCGGCTCAACTAAATATGGTTTAATAACTGACAACTGCTTGGGCGTTGAGGTCGTATTACCCAATCCTGAAGGTTCTATTATACGGACAGGTTCCGCGGCTAACAAATATGCAAAGCCATTTTGTAGGTATGGAGTCGCTCCTGATTTTACAGGGCTCTTTTTAGGCGATGTTGGGACGATGGGCATTAAAACGAAAGCATTTTTGAAACTATATCCCAATCCACCTTATAAAATTCGGAGAAACTACATGCTTCTGAAAAACGACTACAATAAATTATTTGAATTGATGCACAGATGCCAGAGCGAAATTCGAGACGGTCTTCAGGATTTGTATGTTGCCCCCCTGACGATTGTACGTCTTTTATCTACTCAAGCGAAGAAGAGACCGCCAAAGAAAGCAAGACTAAAAGGACCCGTTCTTTTGTTCATATTAGAAGCGTTTGACGAACGTATTTTAAAAATCTACGAAGAAAATCTAGCTAAAATACTGAAAGACGATGCAAGACCGTTCGAATGGACAGAAATTGATTTAGATGAGTCCCTTGCGAAGGATTGGAGGTTTAACCTTAAATTTTCGTATACCTATTTCAATAAGTTCGTATCCCTTGCTCCACCAAAAATCTCGTGTACGACTTGCCACAAAATTCCAATATCATTAATGGACGAGAAAAAGGAATTGAGCACGAATTTTGACGCAGCGAATGTAGGAGAATTTCCAGATCAAAGTTTTTCCATATTTGCAAGTTCTATTCACTTACTATCAAATGGGCATTGCGTTTTTGCGGGTGGGTTTAGCGTTGATAATCGCGAGGATCAACGCGAAAAAGCAATGAAAATGTGGCACAAAAAAGTTCGCGCCCAAGCGCGATATGGCGGGGTACATTACTGGTTAGGAGAAATAATCTCGCAATCCATTGCTGAGTCGGGAGCTTACACCCCCGAATTTATACAATTCTTTAAAGATATGAAAAAAACTGTGGATCCAAATTTCTTATTGAGTCCAAATAAATTTCACATGTACAGCTACGAGGACGATTTTTCAAAACACCTAGCTGAAGACGAGCCTTATTATTAAACTAATGGGAATTGATCCAATTCACTAGTTTTTTCCATCCATCCTGCTCTGTCATCGCTGGATCCGAATATAGACTGTGATAAGCACCCTGTAATTCTACGAATGTTTTATCTTCAATTGGGACATTTTGAAAAAATTCTTTAACTCCTTCCGGGGATATTAATTTGTCGTCAGTACCTTGCATAATTAAAGTGGGATGTGAAATATTTTGCGCGTTATTAAACGCTCTTTTCAACCACTTGGCCATATTTAATAGAAATCGAATTGATTGTTTTCTGATTCGATATTTGTCATTTTCTTGATATTCCAAACGAATGGGATTTCTACTCGTTATTGCTGCTCTTTTAGAAACGTTTATTATTGGTTTTCCCTTAGCAAAAAGATACACAAATACTAAGAGAGGCAACTTAGCGATATCCGAAGCTTTCAATTTAAAATTTCTACTTACGCCTGGTGACATCAGTATTATTCCCTTTATGTCTTCTGGATATATAACCGAATAATTAACGGTGATCATTCCCCCCATGCTTAATCCCATCATAAAAATTGGAATGTTCTTGTTTTCTTCGCGAATTACTGTAATAAACTCGTGTATTTGCTCCATAACTTCTTCGAAGTCCTCAAAATCCCCTTTCCTTCCTGTTGAAAGCCCGTGATGTTTCACATCCAATGCGTAGACAGATATACCTTCCTCAATTAATTGATCCGCCACTTGAACATAATACTCTGAATGTGCCCCCATTCCGTGAATTGCAACCACAATTCTTTTCTGGTTTGAACTCTCCCAAACTCGATAATATAGATCATCACCAGACTTACACTTAAAATAACCACCAACTCCATTAATAGCTACAGGATTTGTTCTCATTTTTTCCATTAATTCGTGTAACTCGAATTTCTCAAGGCTGTTTTTGCTCATTATTAACAACTTTTTTTATGGATTATTTATTAATTTAAAGAAATTATAACAAAATATAAAGTTTAAATCCCCAAAAAAAAGGTGACATCCGATTAGTTTTAAACGGTCTTTAGAAGAAATTAAGAAGAAAAAGGAAGAAATGAGGACAAGCAAATTTAATAACGCTGAAATGCTTTATCTCTTATGGGAAACAAAACCAGAAATCGTCGAGCATGTTCTTCCTCCTCCGTTAGAACCAATTGACACTCCTCTCGTCCTTGCGTTCATTGCGAACTATCCAACGCATAGTTTTGGACTAGGATATTACGAAGCTGCGTTAATTTTAAGGTGTCAGTATAACGGAGTAGTTGGGAACTATTTTCTAGCAATGCCGCTCACCGACGACAGAGCGACATTTGCGGGGCGAGAAGTGTTTGGATTTCCCAAAAAAATTGCAAATGTTTACTTGGAACGAAATGAAGACGAGGTTTACGGTTATTCCGAAAGATTAGGGACGAAAAATATAGAAGCGCGCGTGAAATTAACGGGAAAATTTAACGATCAAGAAGGGATTAAAATTTTTTTAAGAAAAATACTTCCGAAGAAAGGAAAAAACACGGTTAATTATCTTTTCAAGCACTTTCCCGCACCAAACAAGGAGGGATTTGATTATAATCCCTGGTTAATCGAGCAAGAAACGAAATTAAACATTGATTCTTGGGAGTTGGGAGAAGCAGAAGTCACATTGAATTCGACCGTTCACGATCCATGGGCAGAAATCGAGATCGTTAAACTCTACGGAGCAGTATACATTAAATCTAATAACGAGATGTTTCCTGGTAAAAAGGTGGCGGAAGTGCATCCAGACGAGTTTCTACCGTACTCTTATGTAAAATGGGATTGGCATTAATGTTCTGTGCGAGATATAATTTCGTTTTGAATTTCAATACCTAACTCCGTAAAATACGAACTATAACCGCCAACCTTCACAATTAAATCGCGATAACTATCGGGATCTTGTTGAGCGGCACGCAACATTTCAGAAGAAACGACAGTAGGTTGCAATTGAGAGCCACCAAGATCAAAATATGTGCGCAGGAGCGTAATCCATTTATCTCGATTTTCTTGAGTTCGACCAATCGCTGTTGGATGGAATTTTACATTAACTGCACATCCCAACGCATGTTCGTAATCCAGAGCCGCAACAGAGGTTAAAGCGCTAGTTATGCCATTTTTCTCGACATTATAAGGATTGCAACTCGCAGCGTATGGCATGGCAGCCCTCCGGCCGTCAGGAGTAGCAATAGAAATTCGACCATCTATCGTATGGGTTATCATACTAATTACATAAGGTACAAACGGACCACCACGATAATTAGTATATTCATAAGTTTCTTTAAATAGGTGCGAAGTAACATAACGCGCTAAGTCGTCAACTTCTCGAAAGCCATTCCCCCACTTCCCTTCAACACGCATAATTCTTTTAAATAGATCGTCATATCCAATGTAATTATTATCAATTCCTTCTAAAAACTGTTTAAAATTAACTAATTTCTCGTCGAAAATCAATTTTTTTATTACATAAAGGGAATCTGTGAGATTGGCGATACTGTTAATAAACGAAATTCCCGATAAATCGTATATCGCTCCACCTCGTGTAACATCTTTCATATTTTTTAAACAGCCTTCGATAAAAGCGGAAATATAGGGAGCAGGTAGATATTCCTCGTAAATTCGGTCTCTTAAGTTTGAGACATTTGCAATCAATTTTATTTGTTTTTCAGACTGAACGAATAGCGCTTCTAAGAACTCTTCGAAGTAGGAAAACGAATCTGGATTGCCAGTTTTTGATCCTAAATCCTTGATTATACCTAGTGTCGTTTGAGCATCGCCATTTCGCATAGTTATATCGAGCAAACGGCATAGAAGCAACGCATTCGCGCTCATTGCCCCGGTTTTTCCGGGACAACACATCTCGACGCAACCCATTACAGCATAATCTCGAGCATCCGGTTCTTCAAAGCCTCTATTCTTCATTGCTCCTATATTCACATCGTCGTTGAATAATGAAAGATTAGAACTGCCGTTATAAAGCGTGTCA
>JAHQWX010000231.1 GCA_029856375.1 Promethearchaeia archaeon
AATTAAAACAAACGAGAGGAAGTCAAGGATTTGGCTCTCCTAGTGCGTTTAGCGACGCTCAAAATACTACGGGGGAACCCATAATTTCAGTTTCAAAAACTCAAAACGATATTTATGCAACCGCTACTGAATTTTTCACTACTTCCAAGAATGAAAAGAAATATGTTATTTCACCTACTGAAGTTGAACTAGACTTCCTACACGGAACTTACATTAAACTAAGTTATCTAAATATAAAATACATTAAAGGATATGTGGACGAATATATTAAGAAAACAGCGTTGATGAATCCACATGTTACTATAATTTATCAAGTTCCAAATGAAAAAAGTATTATTATTAGAAGGGTAAATCGTTTTCCGAACGAACCCATATACGCCTTACCTCATCCCTCATCTGCAAACATTGGGGACTTTCAAGATTATTTAACAAGGTCTGAGCATCTTACGATCCCGGCTTTCTTACAAGACAATTTTGTGAGAATGAGTTCAAAAATTGCAAAAGAGATCGTCAATAAGGCTGAACGCCAATTGCAGGACGATTTAAATCTATTAATCGTAGATAATTTCTTCTTAAATAAAATCAAAAAAATCACAGATCTACTTAATTTAATGCGGTACGAAAAAAGAGTGTGGGGTAAATCCACAAAACCGAGGGATCAATTAATATCATACCAAGTCGAGAGTAATGACTTAAAAACTTCTTATTGGGATATTATCGAACAATTTAATCAAAAAAATAAAAAGAAAGAAGCAATTAAGAAAAAGATTAAATCCAATAAGAACAAGTTCGCAAAAAAAGATATGACATCGAAGGAAGAAAAAGAAATTCAAAAAGTGATTAATCAATATAAAAACGATATAAAAAAGATTGAAAAAGAAAAAGACGATTTAAAGAAGAAGTTAGAAAAAATCTTCAAAGACATAAAAGAGGGAATAATAGAAATTAAATCTCCCGATGTTCGAAAGCACAACGAAGAATTAATAAAAAAAGTTTTAATTTCTAAGACCAAACCAATAGAAATTACCAGAGAACAGTTTGATGCTTTGTTTCTGGCCTTCAAATCAATAAAATATATGTCTCCACCAACTGATACGGCAATTCCAATTGGACCCAGCGTTTTGGAGAATGTATTAATTAAGGATTATGGCTTAAAATTCTCAGCAAATCTCGAAGATTTTGGAATCCCTCAAGAAAATATTATCCCAATTGAATATAATATAAAAGATGAGAAAATTACTGAGTACTTAGATGAAAATCCCGATTTAACTGAGGAAGAACTAACCGAAATACCAGTTGATAATGAAGAAATATTTAATTCAAACCGCGAGCTTCTCGAGAGATTTAATGAAGCAGGTGAAATAGAATCCTTCCAAAATAGCATATCCAATTACCTTCCCATCAATAGTGTTGAAGAATCCTTAGATAAAGTTGCCTATGAATCGATAATTTCCGATTTTCTGACTAAATTTTCAAGAGACGACGATTTTATTTCCGCAGAAACTAGAAATCCCACTAGTGGTAAAGGTCTCGCATTTGTAGTCGAAGCGGCTCTAGCTTACGGAGGAAGCTTAGACACGCCAAAAAAGTCTAGTGATGTTCTTCACAGGTATGTCAATCGCACTCCAAAATTACGAGACAACGCCGCGTGTGCAATTACACAAGCTGTTCAATCTGTTAATTGGAAAAATTATAAAGTTGAGACCTTCGATAATGGATTACCCAAGGGTCCGTTGAGAGTAATTGTTAATGTTTCAGGACCATTTGTACATTTAATGTTCAGCTCGCAATCTAAAAACGCGCTGGCAACAGACGAAAATTTAATGAACGAAATTAAACTGGCGTTAGAAGCAATAGGTCGTAAGTTAAAAACTTATATTAATCGAAGAGTCCAACTGCAAAAAAGTAAGCAGAGATCTAGTCTTATTGTCAAATACATTCCCTTTTTTGCTAATTCTCTTTACGAAATTGCGAAAAACCAAGAACAATATAGAAGTAAGCTTAGAAAGGCAGATTTAATCTCTTCTTTACGAGAAGCAATAGGTAAAAAACCCGAAAAAGTACCAAAGAAAGAAGAAATTGAGAAAAAAGTTCCCGTTAAGAAAGAGGAGGTGGTTCCAGAAGTACCTATTGTCGAAGCAACAGCAGAAGCACCTAAAATTTCTACACCAACACCTGAAGAAATTCAGCCAGCAGTAAAACCATCACCTAAATTAGTTAAACCAGCGCCAAAACCTTTTAAACCTACACCTAAACCCGCCAAACCAGCTGCGAAACCCACACCCCATAAAAAACCAGCTCCAGCTAAGGCACCTACAAAAACTGTACAGGCGGCACTTCCAGTGCTAAGCCCCAAGTCAATTTATTCTGTGTTGACGGATGAGTGGCAATCAATAAAGCATTTAGTCTTGAAACTAAAGATACGCGATATGATGGACGCGCGACTTTTACAAAAACATCTGCGGCAACTTGAAAATGAAGATAAAGTGCTAGTTGATATACAAGGCGGTAAAAGATTTTGGAAACTTAAAGCATAAATAAATTGCGATGAAAAATGTCAAAACAAACAAAAAAAACACTTGATTTAAAAGCTGCAAAGGATCTTTTACAAAAGACACTAAACGATTTACAAGATGAAAAATCCATTAATCTCCCGGAAGATGTAGTTAAAATTGATAATTTGAATAGAAAAGACGCGTTAAATAATTTATACGGTATTGTAAACGATTTAATAGAACAAATACAAATTAGTGGGCGCCCCGTTTTAGAAATTCCATCTCGAAGCAGCAAGAACATAATTTGGGACGAGGAAAACGATTTATTATTATTGGGAAAACAAATCTCGGCAAAGCAATTTCACAGTTTAACTTCCGTTTCTGATTTAACGAGATTAATTCGTATTTTAGAAATTATCCATCAATTACTGCAAAAAGATATGCACGCAACTAAACGTGAAGTATATTATACCGATGTAAAACTTTTTGAGGATCAATCTAATAGCGATAAAGGAATCGAGGACGCTGCCACTGTTCTTAAAACTACAAGAAACGCTACTCACATCGTAGCTTCAGCGAAGGGATCTTGTATTGGGCGCTTAAGGATTAGAGACAAAACAGATATTATAGATTTAGAAGGTTTGGGCAGCGGAGGTTGGACCATTTCTCCAATGCTTGATAACATTGAAATTCTTGAGTCTGATGCAGAATTTATCTTAGTTGTAGAAAAAGATGCAGCAATGATTAGACTTGCAGAGGATAGATTTTGGCGGAAATATCCTTGTATTATAGTTACTGGTAAAGGCGCAGCAGACATCGCAACCCGCATGTTTTTAAAACAGATGAATAGAGAATTAAACCTGCCTGTATTTTGTTTAGTTGATTCAGATCCATATGGTCATTATATTTATAGCGTATATTTACGTGGAAGTAAGCGTTTAAGTTATGAATCTCCTTTCTTAGCTACACCAGATATGAAGCTATTAGGTGTATTAAGTCGGGATTTAGATAAATATAAGATAC
Organism: Promethearchaeia archaeon; assembly: GCA_029856375.1. Taxonomy (GTDB): domain Archaea; phylum Asgardarchaeota; class Lokiarchaeia; order Sigyniarchaeales; family SOKP01; genus 6H3-1. The sequence continues at coordinate 3,519 of JAHQWX010000231.1, forward strand.
CAGAAAACTGTAGGCTTACCCTCAATAAACAAGATATAAAAAGAACGCAAGAGATGCTAAAGGAAGATTTTGTAAGAAGCAATAAAGAATGGGTGAAAGATCTACAACTTATGCTCAAATCTAAAGTAAAGGCCGAAATCCAAGCACTATCTTCTCATGGTTTTGAATTTCTCACTGAAAAATATCTACCTGAAAAATTAACAACGGGAGATTGGTTATAAAATGAGAATTTTTAATAAGAAGGATGGTGGCATTATTCAATTAATTGATAAAGAGAAGATGATGGAATGGCCGCCAGAACTCCCGCTAATTTTTATTGAATACATTCGAAACGAAAAGCTAAAAAATTATGGTTCAAAAGCCGTACAAAACGAAGTAAATAAATATCTAGACGAAGTAATTAAGGATGTCGCAATTCCATTAATGGCCCAAGGTCTTGAAACTAACGAAACTGAGAAAAAAATAGCGTTATTAGAACGAATAGAAGAAATAACTCGGAAAAAAACTGATATGGCAAAACCAGTCAAACCATATCTTGAAAAATTAACAAATGATAAAAACTCTAAAGTAAAGCAATTAGCTGAAAAGTCGTTAAATAACTTTGCTAAGGCTGCAAAGAGGAAAAAGTTAGAAGAGATGCGTAAGAAAATGAAACAACTCGAAAAAGACTGGCTTGCAGATAAAGTAACGGACGAACAGTACGCATCAGAAAGGAAAAAACTTTTAAAACTTCAAGAAGAAGTTAATGCTTAAAACAAAATTATGAATTGGCAAGAAGAAAAGCAACAACTTGGTAGGCAAATCCTCGACCAATTATACCAAATTCGCGCAA
>JAHQWX010000232.1 GCA_029856375.1 Promethearchaeia archaeon
ACACTACATTAACAAGGGTTTCCTTTACTATAACTTTAAAAAAGCGTTTGAATTATGCAAAGCTAATGGTATTGGAGTGAAAGCGTATCTATTATTCAAACCTCCTTTTCTTACTGAGCAGGCAGCAATTGACGATTGTAAAAAATCGATCAAATCGTTATTGGAGTTAGGAGTTAATTCAATCTCAATAAATCCCGTTAACATTCAAAAGGGAACCTTGGTGGAATACCTCTGGTTTCAAAATAGATACCGACCACCTTGGCTTTATTCAATTATCAACTGTCTAAGCGATTCATTAAGCCAACCAAAATTAAATGAGACTCGAATTTTGTGCGATCCTTCTGGAGCAGGAAAAAATCGAGGAGTACATAATTGTTCTAATCGCGATTGTAATAAAGAATCCTTAGAGATGATTAAAAATTTCGTATCATCGCAAAATATTAATGAATTGAGCTCTGAGACGAATTGTCAATGTAATAAAGAATATTCGCTATTTTTAATGGAATCAAACGCGTAATTATATTCTATTCTAAGCTACTATTACAATTTTCAATATTCGACTTTAAAGTCAAAATTTAATTTGTCGGGAAATCCCGAATATTTCAGATGTCGAGGTTTATGCGCATAACTTAGCTAAATTATCTATTATAATTTCAAATAGATTCAGTAGAAGAATATCGCTTACGGCGTTTTTTCTCACGATTTTGTTCAAACGGACTTCTATGCAAAATATTCTCAATTTCATATATAAAGCGACAACAATACTGTTCAGCCTTGTCAAAAACTTTTTATGTAAACCTTCGTGATTTAATTGTATCCATTTTCTAACTGCTTAAGTGTTTCTTTGAAGTCTAATTGGATCAATTTAAACCTAAAGTACATTGGCCCATCTAAGAAAAGCGAGATTTTTCGTGCTAAGAAATTCAAAGAAGGACATTTCGGTATTAACAGTCCAGTTTTCAATAAAGAATTGAATAAAATTGGGGTTATTAAAGATATTTTCGGACCGGTCGAGAGCCCATTTGTTTCTATTCATGCTGACCTAAAGAAGAAATCAACCGATTTTGATTTTAGCTTAACACCCCTTTATACAAAATTAAAGAAATCCAGAAATTAGGATATCCCCCATATTAACCAAAACCCCCCAAAGGTGTGTGTAACCATAGTAGTATGGAAAGAAGAGATAGAAGAACAAATTCCCCTTGATGATAAATGTCCTGAATGCAACTGTAAGAGAATTATTTTCGACGACAACAGAGGCCAAATGATTTGCGAAGTGTGCGGTCTCGTAGTGAAAGAGAAATTTATAGATAAAGGTCCCGAATGGCGCGCGTTTGACGCAGACCAGAAAAAGAAACGAACTCGCGTTGGAGCTCCAATGACATACATGATTCACGATATGGGGCTTTCAACTATGATCGACTGGAAAAATAAGGACATTTATGGAAGAGAAATTCCCGCAAAACTCCGCGGACAAATTTACAGATTGCGAAAATGGCAAAGCAGGATACGAATATCCGATGCGACCGAAAGAAATCTAACATTTGCGCTGAGCGAACTAGATCGTATGGCATCAAACCTTGATTTGCCGAAAAATGTTCGAGAATGCGCTGCAAAAATATATCGCGACGCAGTAGAAGCGCACTTAATTCGCGGGCGTAGCATTGAGGGCGTTACGGCCGCTTCCTTGTACGCTGCGTGTCGAACATATAAAATACCTCGAACTCTTAACGAGATTTCCGAAATAGCGCGCGTTGACAAGAAAGAAATTGGCCGCTCGTTTCGATTTATTACCTCTGAATTAGATTTGAATTTAAATCCAACGAAACCAAAAGACTACGTTGTAAGGTTCATTAGCGAATTAAATTTATCTCAATACTGCCAAAAAGTGGCTCTAAGGATTATTGACACCGCAGAATCCCACGGTTTAATCTCCGGACGCGGTCCTACTGGGGTAGCAGCTGCTTCTATCTATGCAGCCTCCATCCTCACAAGAGAAAAGAGAACGCAGCGCGACATTGCTCGAATCTCGCAAGTTACCGAAGTCACAGTTCGCAATAGATTTAAGGAATTAGTTGAAAATTTAAACATGGGAATTTCACTTAAAAGAAAATAACAACAACTTTTTTACCTTCTTTATTTTATTTTCAAAAAAATAAGAAGTATCTCGGTACTTTCTTTTTATATTCGGTATAAGACTCGCCGTATTGCTCCAATAACCGTTTTTCTTCGCCTAAAATACCAAAATGCCCGCCTATTATCGAAACAATTAGAAGAATTATTGAAATCCACGAGCCAATAACCAAACATATTCCAAGGAACGAGATGTATATCGTAAATAGTTGAGGATTGCGCGATATTTTATACAATCCTGTGGTAATAGGTTTATCGAGGGGTGCTTTTCTGAAATTGTAAATAGCTACATGCAATCCAACTAATCCAATTGAGTACAATATAACTCCAATCACGAATTCAATGGAGGTAATTTTAAGGGGCGATAAAAAAAATAATATGATATTGATAAGAGTAGAGATTTTTCCTATTATAGTAAAAATTACCTGCGTTTGCGTCCAGTTCTTTCTATCAAAAAGTCTTGTAGCTACTTCTTTATTACAAAGTTTTATGTGAATTAATTCTGTTAAAGCAAATAATGCTAGAAATACCCATCCATTTAACCAGCCAATTGCGAGTGATGGAATGAACTCCAAATTCATATCTCCAAATACGATTAAATTATCTAAAATAAACTTAGGGATTATCGTATATTTTTTGTTTTATCCCTAATTATATAGATTATCTCCACAAATATTTAAATATTTAGATTCATCTAATTATTTAAAAAAAAAGCGAATAAAATTTCCTAAAACCACTAATTAATCTAAAATATAATCACAATCAAATAAATTTTATAAAATATTTACTACATTAAAATCTGAGGTTATTATAGTGAAAAAAAAAATGTCGCTGGAAAAATCTTATTTAGCTGTAGTTATTAGGTTAGCATTGACCGTTTTCGTTTTTAGTTTAATTCTATTTCTTCCCGCTGGTACAGTATTTTGGCTCGAAGGCTGGATTTACATGATAATTTTATCCATATTTATGACGGTTAATTTATTATACTTGAAGGAAAAAGATCCAGATCTACTTAAAAAAAGGACTTCGCAAAAATTCGTTGAAGGGTGGGATAAAATCCTTTCGCTCCTAATGGCTATATTCCTTATTGTTATGTTCATACTCCCGGGATTAGACGCAGTTAGATTTCAATGGTCGCAAGTTCCAGATATTCTTAAAATAATTGGTTTAATTGGAGTGGCTCTCTCTTTATTCTGGATTCTTCTGGTAACAAAAGAAAATACATTCCTTTCTAGAGTAGTGGAGATTCAAGAAGAAAGGGGGCACAATGTAATAACTACGGGACCTTATAAAGTCGTTCGCCATCCAATGTATTTTGGAGGGGCAATTTGGATAGTTAGCCATTGCTTCGCGCTCGGATCTTTTTATTCCCTTATACCAACCGGAATACTTATTATTATTATGATTATCCGGACAAACCTAGAAGATAAATTATTGCACAAACAACTTAAGGGATACAGAGAATATGCTAATAAAACGCGATATAGATTGATTCCAGGGATTTGGTAATTAGATTATACATTTAAGCCGCCCCGCTACTTATTATTGCTTAATATAATAATTTTTTCCATTTATTTTTTATTTCTTAATGTAATAGTTTTATTAATTATGTCAGAATTGTTCTACATTTTAGACCTAATAATTGGATATTCGGCTCCCGTTTTATTCTATTTTTTATATCGAATTAAAAAAATTAACAAATTATCGTGGTACGTCTTTTGGGTGGGAGCAGCGATAGGGCTCACTTGGGAAATACCGATGTTTGTTGGTAGTTACGACACTACTTTCTTTGTGACGCTCGAAACAATTAATCCGTACCCGCTTCATTATTCAATTTACATGATTTCTCACACTCTCTGGGACGGAGGGTTGTTTTTGATTGGGTATTGGTTAGTCTTATTGATATGTAAGGAACCTCAGTTTAGTCAGTTTAACATTGGAGAATTGCTGATTTTAATTGTTTATGGGCAAATTCAGGAGTTAATGGTTGAGACAGGAGCTGTCATGAATAATGCATGGGTATTTATCGAGTATTGGTGGAATCCTGCTTTATTTTACGTGAATGGGTATCCCATTACATTATATCCTCAACTAGTGTGGCTTTATGGGCCAATATTGTTCTATTATGTAGTTCTCAAATTGAAACCGAAATTAATAGAAATTGAGGCTAATATAAAATAGGTTTT
>JAHQWX010000233.1 GCA_029856375.1 Promethearchaeia archaeon
GAAATAAAGAGTAAGGAAAAGGACTATGTAATCGGGCAAGTGGTTGCAGGAGGTCCAATTTCGTCTAATAAAGGAGTGAATATTCCTTCTGGAGAATTAAAACAAAAAGTACCAACCCAGAAAGATATCGAAGATATGAAATTAATTGCACAACTCGACCCCGAATTTTTAGCAATATCATTTGTGGCAAATGCAGGGGAAGTGTTAAATATTAGGAAAATGATGCAAAATTTTGGTAATAATGATGTAAAACTAATTTCAAAAATTGAACGGCCTATTGCTCTGACAAATTTAGACGAAATTATTGATGTTTCTGACGGAATAATGGTTGCGAGAGGCGATCTTGGTGTTGAAATTTCGCCAGATTTAGTACCTATCAAACAAAAAGAAATGATTAGAAAATGTAACATATTAGGAAAACCGGTAATTACTGCAACTCAAATGTTAGAGTCTATGACCAATAATCCAATACCAACACGCGCAGAAGCAAACGATGTATTTAACGCCGTTTTCGATGGTACAGACGCCGTCATGCTTTCTGGAGAAACAGCAATGGGAAGGTACCCCGTTGAAAGTGTTAGATATATGAATAGAATTGCTAACACAGCTTCTGAAATAATTCCTGAACGAGATCCTGACGAATATGACTCTGAAAAATTACAACATACTCAATTGCTGGGAAGAAGTATTTTCGATCTCGCACATCAATTGATAGAATTGAATTATCAAGGAAAAATTCTAGTCATCACGCGACGAGGATTCGGTTGTAGAATGATAGCAAAATATCGACCTCCGCTACCAATATTTGCAATCACACCGTTTAAAAGAACTGCTCGTGAACTTAATCTCATTTGGGGCGTGATGCCAATTCATATCGCGGACGAGAACTTTTTCAATCAAAGTGCGGAAGAAATAATTTCACAAGCAGTGAAATATTCGGTCGAAAAAGGATATTTTGAGCCAAATAATCACGTGATAATCTTATTGGCTTCTAGAGTACATCCGGATTTTGGAAATTTGGTTGGTTTTTATTATGTAAAGGAAATTTTAGAAAACTAAAGAAAAGCAATTAACTCACAATCTCTCTACTTTTTTTGATTTCATACGCAATATACACTAGCAATACCGCAAGAACAACTGCCAATCCTATTATCCACATTAGATATTCAAATTCAGTTTTACTTGTAAATGTCCATCCCCATAAATTCGAGTAAAAATCTATGGGAAGGAACAAAAGCATTAAAAATAACATTGATCCATCAATTATACTTGCAAAAATTAACATTTCTAGCCTTCCTATTGTACCTGGTTCCCCAACCAAATCTTGTACGAGGTGAGAAACACTTTTTATGTTTAATACAACGCTCATTAATACAGAAATTAAGATTATTTCAATCCATGCTTTTATTAGAATTTCAATAATTACAGCATCGGGAAAACCCATAATTAGAAATAAATCCCAAATTGTAAAAATCATTTCTGGTAAATACCCAATAATTCCACATACTAGCATTGCGGTTATTTTCCACTTATTATCTCGCTTTACTGCATTAATTTTGCTAACTGAAATGTAATAGAGGAATCCAACCGTAAATCCTGTTAATACTTTACCAGGAATTAACGCAGGATTCGCAAACTGAAACGCTGGGATTAAACCTACAATGGCACCTGCGATAGATCCCATTATTGGTCCTCCACTGAGCGCAACGATATATGTCCCTACATGAGAAAGATCAATAGCTATTCCAGGACCAATAGGAAGAGAAAAAACTGATAAAAACGCTAATACAACACCCAAAGCGCTCATAATACTCATAAACGCCACAGATTTTGAGTTTAAGAGTCCCTCTGAAATTAAAGGTCTCGTAGGAGAACTCATCTTCATACTCACATTTGAACTTTTCATGATTAATATATAGTAATTCAAAAAATAAAAAGCTACTCTTTTTTTATGGAATTTCTACTCATAATTTGGTAGCATTAATTCTATTTTTTATTTACTTAATAATTTCTTTTCTTTAGCGTCTAAATCAAGCCATTCGCTGATTTCTTTCTTCTTCTTTATCGACATTGACGCAAGGAGCTTTAAAAACGGAATTTCTGTTCGCACCGCTTCAATAGAAGATATTTCATATTCCTCTTCAAGTTTCTTCGCTAAAGAAAGCTTGTTTGCTCCAACTCTTCCCGAAATCATTTGAGGAAAGGTGTTCCTTACAAACCCAGGAATATAACTTCGCTTTTTACTAAGTGCAACTCCTCCCCCAAAAAGGTCAAAAAAATAAGGTAATAAAGCCCAATATTGGTAAGTTCTAATTCTACCAAAAATTTGGTCCGCGAGAGAAAGATTTTCAAAAGCGTCTGATAACTCGTCGTTAAGGTTAATGTATTTAGGTAAATTTTCGTTTACCCATTTATAGAGCAAACTGTAATCCACATCTGATTTGTCAAGTAAGTTTCTTGCTTCATTGAGCGTTTTAACTTCCGTAAATAAAGTCCTTATTAAAGAAAAGATCACTTCTGAAGTATCTCTTTGAAGATTCTGTATGTCTTCAATTGAATCTATCGCTCCACCTCCTTGCATCAAACCTTGAAGATCGTTGATCGATGCGCGTAAATCTCCGTGATTTTTTTTAACGATCTTAACTAAATCTTTTGGTTTAAAACCAGTAAGATTTTCCCTTTTAAGTATATTTTTAAGTATCTTTATTACCTCGTCGTCAGCTAACGGCTGAACTTCGTATTTCTTTACAGACCTGTAAATCGGATTCAGCGTCTTCTTATATTCGTTAGCAACCATTATAATTGGAAATTCACTGTTCTTCATAATTTCTAATATAGTTGGAACTGCCCCTTTATCTGTTACCCCATAAATTCCATCAATCTCGTCAATAAGAATGATCTTATTTCTGGATTTTTGTAAAAAATCCATCATATCTCTCGCTTTACTAGCCTCGTCTAATTTTCGATGGATTGCTTTTTGTGTGCGAGTGTCTGACGCGTTGGTTTCGATAACTTTCATGTTTAGGTCCCCAGCAATAGCGTAAACGATTGAAGTTTTACCGATACCCGGGGGACCTTCGAGCAATATCGCTTTAAATTCCCCATCCTTTTTATAATTTTTAATAAAATCTATAATTTCATCTGCCAAATCAACTTTCTTATTATTAAGTTTTGCAGATGGTTTGGCCATTTCCTTTAAAGACATTGGTCGATACTTTTCTACCCACGGTAAATCTTTTTCTTCTGGTTTTTTTCCCACTATCTCTTTCCTCTAAACTAATTGAATTACAATTTTTTTGATAATAGACATAATTTTGAAATTAAACTCGAAAGTTGAATATCATCATCTAATCCATCATTACCTCTGAAATCAGCGTCAGCTATATGGTTTATGAACTGAATTTTTAATTTCTTACCCAGCGGGGCTAATAGTACCTCATCCAGCATTTTCTTATAAATTTCTCGAGCCGTATAGTTATAAGTTCTCCTTATACTTCTAATATGTTCCCGACATTTGACAAAATCGCCTTTGTAAATGAAATTAAGCAATTCATTTATTCCTTTCTCCCGGAATAGGTCAATGACATCGTACAACATTTCAGAATTTATTAATGTAGTGTGCATCGATGCCAATTGCATAATATTTATCGCTTTATTAATTTGACCTTCTGTGTATTTATAAAGAATTTCAATCGCTGGTTCGTTAATCTTGATACCTTCTTCATCAGCAATATTGAGCATTAACTTTTTAAAATTAATAAAGTCAATTTGAGATACAAACAATAGTTGGCATCGCGAAACTATTGGATCAATAATTGAAGATACTCTTGTCGTGATAATAATCATTCTGCAGTTCGTTCCATATGTTTCCATAAGCCTCCTAAATCCTTGTTGAAATTGGCCAAGTGCCTCAAAATTCTTAACGACTAAAATCTTAAAGGGGCTCTCACCAAGTACTCGAATTTGTACGAATGGTTTAACTTTAATATCAAGAAAAGGATGAATATATCTCCTCCTTCCGGCTCTACTCCCAATTACGCTTTTTGAAAAGGTAGTACTTATACCAGCTTGACTCCGTTCTTCTGAAGACACAGGAATGTCTGCATAAAGTAATTTGAAATTAGAATCGTAAAACTCTCCCAAAAAAGCCTTCGCAAAACATTTTGCTATAGTCGTTTTTCCAACGCCCTCGTTTCCGGTGATTAACAAATGCGGGAAATTTATATTTCTTACAAAATCTTTGAGTTGAGATACAACCTGGTCGCGTCCACAGATATCGTCTAATCTTTTGGGCTTGTAATTCAACGACCAGATGGG
>JAHQWX010000234.1 GCA_029856375.1 Promethearchaeia archaeon
CCAAACTTTCCGCATTCATTTGGATAATTATCCATATAATCCATTTTTATTCGTTCTCACATATTTTTTATTATGTTATTAACTTCATTCAAAAAACTCTTAATTAGCTTAGGATTTTTAACGCCTTTTTCGGATTCTAACGAGCTTGAAACATCGATTCCAAACAAATTATCTATAGATAATAAGGATTCGATGTTCTTTTCGTTAATCCCTCCCGCGACTATTATTTTAGCTTCATTACAATTATTTAAGATTTCTTTAATAAGGTCATAATTTAACAATTTTCCATACCCTTCGCTACTATCTATTAAAAAGGCAAAAAATTTGTCAAAACTATTGTTTATAAATCCAATCATCGATTCTTTACTGCTTTGGTTTACATTTAATGCGACTATGAGTTTATTTCTAATAGGCTCGGATAATCCTTCTAGTTGATTGAGTTCAAAAGAGCAATGGACTTGATAATAGTTAGTTTTAATCTCTTCAGCAACTTTTTTTATATCATCAAAATTTTGTGGTTTGAAAACAGTTACAGTGATTAAATCGCGAGAAACATCTTTTAAGATTCCCTCAATGTCCGCTTTTTTTAAATTTCTAGGAGACTCAGGAACATTATAAATGAACCCTACTGCACTAGCTCCGTGCTTTCTACAGAGATTTACATCCTCAATGTTCTTTAAACCACAGATCTTAATGTATTCCATGATTATAATCCCCTTAAATACCGAATTGTATTTTTTATATTGTTCGATTTCATTATCGAAGATCCCACCAAAAACGCGTCTGCTTTACTCGAGAGCAGGTATCGAATATCTTCGTAGGATTTTATCCCACTTTCGCTAATCACGACTAGATTGTTTCCAAAATTCTCTTTTAACAGCGGGATCAAGTTTTTTGAGTTAATCAAATCGATTTTCATAGTATTTAGGTTCCTATTATTTACACCAATCAGTTTAGGTGCCATTCCAATTTCTACTAAACGCTCGAGCTCTTCTATTTCTTCCGCCATATGAACTTCAATTAATGGCTCGAGATCGTATTGGAGTGAAAATTCTAAAAACTTCTCTAAATTACCAAGAGCAGTAATAAGTAAAATGTTTGTTGCTCCAATTTTTGCAGCGATTTCGAACTGTACCTCGTCAATTACAAAATCCTTCATTAAACAGGGTAATGCTGTAGCTTCTACGGCTAATCTTAGGTTTTCGTAAGAGCCATTAAAATAATCTGGCTCAGTTAATACGCTTAATCCTACAACTCCCGCATTTTCCATTTCTCTTGCTATATCAGAAACATTAGATATTTCTTTAATTTCTCCTAGGGTGGGAGAAGCGGGTTTAATTTCGGAGATTATAGAGATTCCGCTGTTATCATTAATACTCTCGCTTAGGGATTTTCTACGATTTTTACTATTACCTATTTCGCACTCCTTCAGATACTTAAATCCATGGGCCACTGATTTTTTTCTGCTCTCTACGATTTCTCTTAGTATATTTTCCATCTTTTTGTTTGCCTACCTTATAATAATCTATTCAAGCGCTCTCTGTCGCCGCCAGAAATTTCAATTAAACCCATAAGCTTTTCAAAGGCTGCTCCAGAATCTATAGAATTTTTAGCAATTGAGACGCATTCGGTAAGATCAGTAGATATATTAGCACTTTTAAGAGCCAAAGCAGCGTTCATTAAAACAGTATCATATCGGGAATTACGACTGTGATTTTTCAATATATCAATAGCGATTTTTAAGTTCTCTTCCAAGTTTCCCGCTAAAATATCTTCAATCTGACAGTCTTGAAGATTAAACTCTTGGTTTGTAATTGCATAGCTCTCCAAGTTTCCGTTATTAAATTCTGTAACATAATTTATACCTACTGGTGCGAGTTCGTCGATACCACAGGAATTATGGATCGTAAAAACATGCGAAGCCCCAAGACCTTTTAGGACATTTGCCATAATAGGTGCTAAATTCTTCTCAAATACTCCCAGAGTATGGTGTTTTGCATTCGCGGGATTAGTTAAAGGTCCTAAAATGTTGAAAACCGTTCTAATTTTTAATTCTCTCCTTGTTGGCATTGCATGTTTCATAGCTGGATGAAATAGAGGTGCGAACATAAATCCTATCCCAACTTCTTCGATGCATTTCTTCACGCCTTCAGGTTCGAGATTTATATTCACGCCTAATCCTTCTAACAAATCTGCGCTCCCACATTTACTAGTTACAGAACGATTTCCGTGTTTTGCAACTGGCACTCCTGCTCCAGCGACAACTAAAGCAGACAATGTACTAATATTAAATGTTTTGATTTTATCTCCGCCGGTTCCACATGTATCTATTAAGTTTCCATCTACATTTGGTTCAATTTTGTTTGCGAATTCTCTCATAATTTTAGCAAAACTCGTTATTTCGTTAATATTTTCACCTTTCATGCTTAAAGCAGCCAGAAAAGCTCCCAATTGTACAGTAGAAACGCTTCCAGACATTATTTCTCTCATTACCTCTTCCGCTTCTTCGCTCTCCAAATCTTGCTTGCGAATTACTTTTCTAATTCCTTCAATTATTTTCAATTCCGACATTTTACACAAATCTACTTTTTTTTATACTAAAATTTTACAAATGTATCGCTACCGTGTTGGAAATCAACACAATTAACGCATAATAAAAAGAGAAGTTTAATACTTTATCGTTGGTTAATAGAACTATTAAAAAACGCAAGCATTAAAACATGATTTAATCCAATGAAAAGGGCGTTACTGCCAACGCCACCAAGACCACTGCCAACGCCAAACAAAATTTTTTGCAGTTGTCATTTATATAAATCATATTTTAATTATTATGAAAAAAAATATGAAGTGGTAATATTTAAACTTATTTTTTGCTTCTCGGGTGTTTATTCTCAAATATAAAAAAAACTTTTAAATTAAGTGATTGATAATTGACTTTTGAAAAGCTTAATGCTTAATTCAATAGATTTCCTAAAGCGAAAACTAAATATCAATTTGACCGAAACTAATTCACTTGAGGAATCCCAAGGAAATAATCTTAGGAAGACAAAAATTAAGAAAATTCTCCTTTTTATTGGAGGAACGATTTCATTAATCTTAGGTAGTATTGGCATTGTCGTTCCAATCTTACCAACAACTCCATTTCTTCTCTTAGCAGCGGCTTGTTACGCAATAAGTTCCGAAAGGTTTTATAATTGGCTTATAAATAATAAAGTTTTTGGGTATTATATTAGAAATTATAAAGAAGGAAAAGGAATGCCCTTAAAATTGAAAATTTTCACCATTACTCTTCTCTGGGTAACAATACTACTTTCGGTCTTTTTGTTTGTAACAATTTTATTAGTTCAAATTCTACTACTAATAATCGCAATTGCTGTTACTGTTCACATCATTCTAATTAGACCAAAAAATCAGGGTAATAAGGAGGATACTTATAAATTAAAAACATAATCTTTTTTAAGAAAACTATAACTAATTGATATTGGTTATTATTTAGGAATCTTTCTGATAATCTGATTTAGATTCTTTATAAATTTAAATAACTTTCCAATTTAATTTAGGTCGATATTTAAAAATTCTTGTATTAAAAGAAGTGAAAATTATGAATGAAGATAGTAAAAACCCAGTAAAAGGGAAGATAAAGAGGCCTATCACAGGTGGTGGAACAACGATCCAAGATTGGTGGCCGAATCTATTGAATCTCGATATTTTGCATCAACATTCCTCTAAGTCTAATCCAATGGGAAAGGACTTCAATTACGCTAAAGAGTTTAATAGTCTCGACTTGGTTGCCGTGAAGAAGGACCTCGCTGAACTTATGACCAAGTCACAAAGCTGGTGGCCAGCAGATTTTGGCCATTATGGTCCTTTATTCATCCGTATGGCATGGCATAGTGCCGGTACTTACCGCGTCGGTGATGGCCGTGGCGGAGGTGGCAGTGGAAATCAGCGCTTCCCACCTCTTAGCAGCTGGCCTGACAATGTCAATCTCGACAAAGCACGCCGGCTTCTTTGGCCAATCAAGAAAAAATATGGTCGAAAAATCTCTTGGGCCGATTTGATGATCCTCGCGGGTAATGTTGCCTTGGAATCGATGGATTTCAAGACCTTCGGTTTCGGTGGTGGACGAGAGGACATCTGGGAACCTGAAAAGGACATCTACTGGGGTTCCGAGGAGGAATGGTTGGGTGACAAGCGTTGGCACACAGAGGATAAAGATAAACCCGATCTCGAAAATCCACTCGCAGCAGTGCAGATGGGTCTGATTTATGTTAACCCGGAAGGTCCGAAAGGTATTCCCGATCCCGTTTTG
>JAHQWX010000235.1 GCA_029856375.1 Promethearchaeia archaeon
TTTGAGATAATTTCTTGATATTCTCTAGCTTCTTGCTCCTTTTTGATCGATTCTTCTCTCAATTTCTGCTCCCATAATTCTCTTTCCTTCTTTCTTTTCTCAAGTTCGATTATTGCATTTTGGATGATTGCTAATTCATCTTTCCATCGAATCTCAGCGAATATAACTGATGCTTCGTGATATTTTTCTATAGCACCATTAAAATCGCCGCTAATTGTAAGTCTTTCGGCTTCATTTAAAATTTCAAATGCTTCTTGCTTCCGGTTTTCGCGATATTCAACTTCCTTCTCGTACTCTCTCACCGCAATATGTTTTTCTTTTAACTTCTGGCGCTCCTTTTTTAACTCGTCTGCAATCAATCTTTGGAACTCTCTTTCTTCCTGTTCCTTTTTGATTACTTCCTCTAGCTCCCTCTGTTTCCACAGTTCTTTTTCTCTCTTTTTATTCTCTAACTCTTGGATTGCAATTTGAATTAATCTTAATTCCTCCTTCCATTGAATTTCAGCAAAGATCACTGACGCTTGATGGTATTGTTCTATTGCCTTATCGAATTTCCCACTCATTGTGAGTTCCTTCGCTTCATCTAAAATAATGAAAGCCTCGTCCCTTCGTTTTTCGCGATATTCTACTTCTTTTTCGTACTCTCTGAACGCAATTTCTTTTTCTTTTAACTTTTCGCGTTCTTTTTCTAGTTCCATTGCGATTTTATCTTGAAATTCCCTTTCTTCTTTTTCTCTTTTTATTTGCTCTTCGCGTATTTTTTGTTCCCATTCCTCTCTCTCTTTCCTTTTCTTCTCGAGTTCTTTTATCGAACCTTGAATAAGCTTTAATTCTTCTGTCCATTGAATTTCAGCTAGAATTATAGCTGCAGCGTGATACTTTTCAATCGCCTCATCAAAATTTCTATCTATTGTTAAACTTTCAGCCTCATCTAGAATCTTAAAAGCTTCACCTTTCCTAGTTTCAAGATATTGTTGTTCTTTCTTAACCTCCCTTACGATAATCCTCTTTTCTTTTAATTTTTCCTTTTCCTGTCTTATTTCTTCAACAATTGTGCTTCGAAATTCCTCCTCTTCTTTCCTTTGTTTTTCCTTCAATTCGGTGGCTTTTCTTTCGCGCTTCAAAAATTCTTCCTTTTTTTCTTCGACAGTTTTTATGATTATTTGAATAATAGCGATTTGATCGGTCCAACCAATTTCTTTAAATATATCCCCTGCTTTTAAATAATTTTTAATGGCGGTTTCATAATCGCCAGTTTTAACATGTTCATCTGCCTCATTTATTAATTTAAATGCTTTATCTTCCTTCATTCGTTCGACTTTCTGAGCGTCTTCAAACTCTTTCTTCTTGAGCGCAGCGCCTTTTACATCATCATCAGCTAAAATTTTTTCGCGTTCTTTAATCATTTTTTGAAATTTCAAATATTCCTCTTCTCGAGCTTGCTGTTGTTCGCGAGCTTTTTGTTGTCGTTTCTGCTTTTCTTTTATATCCGCGATAAATTTTTTAATCGGTTGGATATGCGCATCCCATCCAATGGATTTCAATAAATCAATTGCCCCATTAAATTCTGCTATAGCTTTATCGTAGTTTCTCTCTTTTTCTAACCGTTTTGCGATATCAATTAGTTTAAAAGCCTTATTTTGTACATCTTCCTCTCTTTTCTTAATTTCTTCAAAATCTCTCAATTTTGATTCTTTCTCCTCAATCTCTGCCTTATATTGGGCCGAAGGTTCTGGTTGTGAAAAAACTTGAACTATTTCTCGCTCCTTCGTTTGTTTAGCTAATATTTTTTCAAAATTAGCTTTATCGGCGTTTACTTTATCGATAATTGTCTTTATGTGAACTAACTGGTCTTCCCACCCAACTGATTTTAAATATTGAGCAGCTATACCATATTTTTCTATAGCTTCGTCAAATTGTTTACTTCTAGCTAATTTATCCCCTTCGTCCATCAATTTAAAAGCTTTCTCCTGGGTTTCAGTCTCGAATTTTTTCTTCGCTTCATAATCCTTTATGGATTCCGTCGTAAGATCTTGAGTTATTGGGGCTTTAACTTCAACTTGAGGAATTTCTGATATTGGTGCTGGTTGAATTGTAGGTGCAGGTTTTTTGGTTGTAGCTTTCTCAAAAGCAATTCTTTGTTTTTCAATTGAATCAATTTCTGCAACTATATTTGCAATATTTTGCTCAGTCCATCCAATCTCTTTAAGTAATTCAACTGCTTCGTGATATTTCGCCTTAGCTGCTTCAAATTCCCTTTGCCGTAATAATTCTTTTCCCTCATCAATTGATGCAAACGCTTTGTTTTGATAATCTTCTTCTTGTCGTTTTCTCGCTTCAAATTCTAACCTTAGTTTACTCGTTCCATCGAGTGCTGACGATTTTATAGCGGTCTCAGGAACACCAAATGCTTTTCCCTCCTTACTTTGGATTTGCGTAATTTGAGCAGTACGCTCCTTCTCAATTACCTGTTGTTGCTTAATAGCCTCGACTAACTGCCCAAGTTTTTGCTTTATATTTCCAAGCTGACTTTCGTCCCAACCAGCTTGAGCTAATAAATTAATAGCTGCTGTATATTGAGAAATCGAGTCTTTATATCGTCTTTTTTTCTCTAAATCTTTTGCTTGATCTAAAAGTTGAAAAGCTTGATCTTGCAAACTTGCAAATTGCGCTTTGACTTTTTGACGCTGATACTGCTTATTTTGCTGAAGAATCTGATTTAAATATGTCATTCGATTGAAAATGTCATCAATTCGATGGACTATTATTCCACTTTGTTTTAGCAATTCGGCAGCTTCTGAATAGGCTTGAATAGCTTTTGCCCAGAATTGCTGATTTTCGTATTTCTCTGCTAAGTTTAATAACGCAATCGCCTTTTCTGCTAAGTTTCTAGAGGTTTTTTCGTTGAGCATTTAAAATACACGTTTAGGTTTGGATATTAAAATCGTACAAAAATTAATGGTATTATTATAAATATGTAAAAGAATGAAAAATTAACTTTACTCCTATTCTAATATGAACTAAAACGAAAAATCAAAATTAATAGAATATGTAGATAATAAACCTTATTATATAATTAAATTGAATAATTTTTTATAATTATAACAATATTAAATTTATAATATCATCACTATCATAACTTAATCTATGGGAATGCGATAATTATGTCTTCGTATAAACTGAAAGTTCTATTGTGCGGCGCCGCTGCAGTAGGTAAAACTTCGCTGGTTCAGCGATTCATCAAAAATCGTTTTGCTACCAACTATAAATTGACTGTTGGAGTAGATATTTTAACTAAAGATGTAAATTATGAAGCAGATGAGGTTGCTACTCTGTCAATCTGGGATATTGGTGGCCAACAAAGATTTGAGTTCATAAGAAGCACTTTCTATAAAGGAGCTGCTGGTGTACTCCTAGTGTTTGACCTATCTAGAGCTCAAACCTATGAAGAAGTAAGAAAGTGGTTGGCAGAAATACGGCAATTCGCAGGAGAGCATATTCCTTTTGTTTTAGTAGGAAATAAAGTTGATTTAATAGAAGATGTCGGAGAGGTAATTGATCGAGCGGGTGCGCGAGGATACGCTGAAGGTGAAAACTCGATATATATTGAGACATCTGCAAAAACAGGAATTAATGTCGATGAAGCTTTCACGGAATTAACTAGACGAATTATTCGATCTCGTTCGGGACAATAATTCTAAATTTGAGTAAAGATATCACCTATTACATTTTTTGGGCTATTTTATTACTTTTTTTAAAACATTTTTTATTTAATATTTCCTTAAATTCTTACATATATTCAATTTAGGAATGAAATTAAGGAGTGGTTTTGATGTCAAAAAGAGTATATGTTAAAGGAGCTAAAACACACGCGAAAGGAGAATCCTTTAAAGCAGAAGAAAGGGAAAGATTTCAAGTGAGTATTGATTTAATGTCCTTAAAAACGTTGAAAGATTATGATATCATGGGATGGAGGGGAGAATTTTATTTTAAGGTCGATGGAGAAAAAGCATTAAAAACTCGATTTCCCGATGTAGGAACGATTAAGCTTCAGAGAAACGAAGAATTTACATCAAAATCCGATATGAATTTATACACGCAGTTTAAAACGCTTAGTACCGGCGAAAAAAACACAGTCGAAGCGATTGTTGAGTTGAGGGAAAAAGATCGGCTTAAAAAAGACCAAGTCGTCGCCAAGCAAAAATTCGAAATAAAATTGCCCCACAAAACTGAATATGTTATTCTACAAGACAAGAAAGAGCAGACCAAGGCGAAATTAAGAGTAAGGTCAGTCAGAACGAGATAT
>JAHQWX010000236.1 GCA_029856375.1 Promethearchaeia archaeon
GAAGAAGTTGATGAATTTATATATAAATTATAAAAGAGGTAAAAAATTATGCAACAAACAAACACACCAAAAAGCACTCCTCAGCAAGAGAGCGTAAAGATTCCCGCTGAGGAAGAAGAGGAAGCCCAAAAATTAGATAAAAAAGCGTTAACTGGAGATATATTGTATGGTGCAGTGAAATCAATCGGGGGTACGATATTAAAATTTACGAATAACCTAACCATCGAAGGTCAAGACAACATCCCTATGTTCGGTAAAGCCATATTGGTAACAATTAGCAAAAATGTGTTGCTAGATATGCTAATCATCAGCCAACTTTCGGGACGAAAAGTTCATTTCATGGTCAATCCAAAACTCATGAAAACTCCCGTTGTAGGGCCAGTTTTAAAAACATTAGGAATGTTTCGGAGCACCCTAAATAAAGAAGACCAAGAACCTATTGAAAAAGTTTTCGATATTTTAAATAACAAGGGTAATCTCGTCGCAATGACGCCTGAAGCTCGCTTATCTGACGAAGTACAGCTCAAGTCAGTAGCAGCAATTATAAAGTTCGCAGTTGCTGCAGACGCACCTATCATACCTTTAGCGATATTTTCCGAAACGAAGACGCTTTTAAACGTGATTCCAATCACGCGACTCAAAGTAAGGATCGGTAAGCCAATATCAATGGATAAAAAGTTAAATCGAGATAAGTTTAGACCAGAAAGATATAAAACAGCCGAAGAAATTATAAGAATCATCTATAAATTGCAAGTAGACGAGAAAGAGCCTCCAAGTGCTTTAGCCATCATTTCGAATTTAGAGAAAAAATAAATCCAATTTTTTAAAAATTTTATTTCTATATTTTAGAAAATAATTCACTGGTTGTGATAATTGTGGAAGATTACGCAATAATTTATAATCCCACTAGTGCAGCAGGTAAATCTAAAAAGAGTTTTGATTACGCTTGTAGTTGCCTCGATGACTTAAATGTTTCATATAAGCTCTTTGAAAGCGAATACGCCGGACACATAATTGAATTAGCTTCACAGTTGGCAAAAGATGGATATCGCGTCGTTGGTGCAGGTGGGGATGGAACTTGCAACGAGGTCCTCAACGGAGTAATCACTTCTAATGCTGGGATTTTGGTTGGTTTTATCCCTATTGGATCCGGGAACGATATTCCTGGAGCAATTGGAATTCGACCGGACATAAAGCGAGCGTGTGAAATAATCGCCGAGGGAAAGACTGGTAAATCAGATATCGGTATTGCCAATACTGACAAAGGAGTTAAGCGATACTTTCTTGGGATAGGAAGTCAGGGATTCGATGCTGAAGTTACAAAGCGCACAAACGAGAGTAAAAGACAAAATTACGTATTATCCGTTTTAAAAACAGTTTTTCGATGGAAAAATAGCGAAGTTTTAGTGAAAATGGATGGCGACAAATACGAAGGAATGGCTAACCTAATTGCGGTGGGAAACGGTCCATCTTACGGCGGTTTTATGTATATCTGCTCAAAGGCGAAGATTGACGATGGATTGTTTCACATAAGCGTGGTAAATATTGGTAAATTTAGATTATTGCTTGATTTTAATAAGCTTTATTCTGCATCTCTTTCAGATCACCCCAACATCTATGAATTCGTAAGTAAAAAAGTTAGAATTGAAATGAAAAATCCTGAAAGTAAGCAATATATCTGTCAAGTGGACGGTGAAGTATTAGGAGAAATTCCAGTTACTTATGAAATGTTAAAAGAGGGGTACGAGTTCATCCTCCCAGAGATAGACGAGGTTGCAGAGGCGTTTAAGGATAAGTACGGGAGATATTTCTACGAATAAAATGGGTAAAAAATGGATTTTAGTTTATTTAAAGGCCTTCGTTTCAATATTCTTTAAGGAATATTTCTTCCCTTTGCCTTTTATTGAATAATTTATTTCTATTTCTTCTTCGGGAACAATTTCCTTTATCGTCCATTTCAGGAGCTTACCACCTTCTTTGCTTACCTCTTCGAAGTCAGTATTGGAGTCCTCGATCGTAAAACCAGCAGGTACAAAATCTGAAATAATGATATCGTTTTTCGTTGCGTCTCCTTTATTCCTATAAATTAACAGGACATTAAATAAACTCTTCTTCGAACCAGCTTTGATTGTTTTTCCAACCCTTGTTCTACGCCTTTCGTGAATGACTGTGATTGGTTCTGAAAGTTCTATATATGTTTCTACTGGAGTAGGGAAAGGTTTAATGTAGGCTTGAAATAGGACTGGTGCGGCGTAAGTGGTGTCTTTATCGGGACTAACGGCAGTTAATGGATATTTTACATTTACTGAGGTCTCGTCCTTTAATTCCCCAAATTCCTCTAAGACATTAGATACCTCCACTTTCAGTATTCTCTTCGCGCTTACTTCGTTGGTTTCGGGCTCAAAAGAAAGCGAGAGATCGTCGGTTGGGACTTGTTTTCCTCCTATTAAAAATTCAATTTCTTCTTTTTCAGGATTTTTAAAATCCATTGGAATTGTGTCTTCCATAACAAAAACATCTATAGGAGCGGAGCCTTTAGTGGTTACATCAATGGTGGCATCTATTGTACTTTCGCGATAGCTTTGTACGACATTATCGCTTAATTCTTTGGTTCCTTCGAGCGCTAATACATATAATTCTACTGGTTCTATCGTCGCGCTCATAGTTAAGCTCACTTCGATTTCAGCCTCCACTGTGTATAAAAAGGTCTCATAATAGGTCGGTTCATCTTCAGAGGTTAAGTTCCAAGGTTCTGATTCCCATATATCGTGAGGACCAACGATTACATTAGGTTCGGCACCAATTACTGCGAATTCTGTATTCGTATCACCAAAAACGAGCTTGAATTTCTGCAATTTCATAGGAAATTCGGATTGGTTTCTGAATTCCATCTTACAATCCCATACATCTGGTTCTTCTTCTCGTTCGTCTCTATCTACAAGGTGCATTTGTTTGCTCCAACCGTCAATAAAATCAACTCTAAGACCACTGTATGTCCCCGATTCTATCTTGTAAGAAATATTAATTTCACCAGAAGACATCGATTTCACTTCCGTTGGAAGTACAGTAGCGTCAAACACTAATTCAGTTGTTTCTTGAGGTCGTAATTTTTCGATTGTCCATTCAATAATTCCTTCGCTAGAATTATATTTCGCGTCACCATCACTTTGTGTAATTATTCTTACTTCTCTATACTCGTCTATTATTTCCTTTGTTACTGCGATGTCTGAAACAGTAGAATCCCGAGTATTCTCAAGAATTATTCCAAAAGTTGTTTTCTGACCGGTGCTATCTTTATTTAACATAAATATATGACTTTCTCCTTCCGTGTCAGGGAAAGTGTCTATCAATTCAATCACTTTTATCGGAGGTGTGTCGTTGGTAGTTATATTTACTTGATATTCTTTAGTCCATTCTTCCTTTGGGTCCAATTCAGCAATGTGAAACTTGTTAGCTATTAAATCGGTATTATCTTCGTTTGTAACTTCAATGTCAATATCCCATATTCGGTCGTTATCGCCGTTGTTAACAACAGTTATTGCCCCTTCTACGCTAGATTCGATAATTTTTCCATCTTGCTTGGATTTGAAATGAATAGATTCGCTTATTTTTACTTTGTAATTACTTGCATGGGTTTCGTAAGATGAAGTTTCGCCATAATCTTCACTCGAGTAAGTGACTTCTTCATCTTTTTTCTTTCGCGCCATAATTCTTGCCCACTAATTTCAATATAAATCTAGATTTAGATAATAGAATAAATATCGTCAAATATGACAAAAAGTTTGATTGTAAATAAATCTTTTAACTTTTTTTATTTTTAATTTATAAAAAGGAGGGAAATGAACGAGAACCATTATTGCTCTAGAGCAACGCGATTTGTCAGCGTGCCGATTTTTTCGATCTTTATTTTTAAGATTTTCTAAAAATATTATTAATAATAAACCAATAAACATCAGATGTGAAGGTTGTAAAGCTTTCCACATAATTGAATCGAAAATCAAAATACCCTGAATTTCTTCATCACTGTAGAACCAATTTTCAAACATTTGAAAGAAATAATTAGGGAAAATTATATAGGGAATACAAATTATAAAAAATGGAACCAAGTAATAAATTAGATCTTTCCACTTTATTTTTCGGATTATTAATATAACTGGAAGAAATAATAATGCGGTTATTTTAAACGTAGCAAGAGTGAATAATATACCAGCAATCCATTTTTTATCTCTTTCTAAAAATATGTATGAATAAAATAAAAAGAATGAAATTAGAAAGT
>JAHQWX010000237.1 GCA_029856375.1 Promethearchaeia archaeon
GATTTCTTTGAAAAATGAAAAGTATAGGGAAATTTCATGCAACCATACGCACCCCAATTCACGCTAGGAAACAATACACCTCCCGTTATTTCTATGCATCGTTTACAGATTTCGCTCGATATTATGCTATCAACCCCTAAAACATTATGTTTTGAGTGCCATTCCAACGAACCGACGGGAATATATGCGATTGGATTTTGTTGAATCATTTCTTCCATTTCAGCGGGAGTCGATTCCATATAAACTATGTATTTAGTCATGAGAATTCACTAATCATTATTTTAGACATTAGTGAATTTATAATTTCTCTTATCGAATACCTAGACTTTGTAATATCACATTAGCTTGTGGAAAGGGAATCCCCTCCGAAGTAGCAATCTCTTCAGCGTGATAATAAGAATGTTTTAAGATAAAATCTTTAAGGTAATCGACTAGAAATCTTGGATTCTTCTCGAGTAGTCCATCAATCTTACCTTGCTCCGAAGATTCGAGTACGAAAGACCCGTCGAAATTGATTTCTGCTACTTCAGGTTCGATTAATATTTGGAAGTGGAAAGTTAATTTTCGCTCGTTTTGACTTATCATTTCCTGCTCTGTAATATCGTAAATGTGGGTAAAATGGTGGGTTACTTTCTCTTCTTTATCAAAAGAAGACATGTCGAATTTTCCCTTGAGGCGTAATTCGTGAGAAAATGTCAGATCCCTTGCGGTCGTTTCGATTAGTGTTATTTCTTTTGGCAAAATTATCCTGCTTAAAATTAAATGAATCCACTCAGCTTTAAAGACTCTATTAACCATCCAATGAAGAATTTATAGCCCATTATTGTCTCTTTTGTTAGTCTTTTAGAATTAGGTATAAATTTATCGTGATATTTTAAGGTTATATCTTCAATTGAAGGATTTTCGTTATACCATTCTACAAACGCTTCCTTAGACTTATGGTAGAAAGCCTCCATTTCATTCAAAATTTTTTCCTTATCATCATCCTTCCAAGCACCATAATGAGGAAAAGAAAGTGAATCATACTCATTTCTCATTTTTTTTAACTTTTGGAACGCTTTTAATTGCTCTGATTCGTGAAAATCAGGTGGAGTAAATGTGGGTAAAAAGGTTTCATTATCTTGTCTGGCCATAATAGAATCTCCCGGAAATAAATTTCTATTTTTCTTATCAAGAATGCCAATCGAATCCATAGTATGACCGAATAGATTTAAAACCTCTAATACTAAACCATTTAAATTTATAATATCTCCCTCTTTTAAACCTATGACATCTTCTACAGGTTTTACTTTAATCCCAAAAACATCGTTCATTTTTTCTGGATTTTTTAAGTTATCAATTGCGTTTTCTGATGCTAAAATTTCAACATCTAATTCTTTTATCATTTTTAATAAGTTCGTTACTCCAGAAATATGGTCACAATGTGAATGAGTCAATAATATTTTATGAATTGGAAATAATCCTAATTCATGTAATTTCTTTAAAAATCTTCGAACATAAGTTTCTTGAGGTGTATCAATCATCAACCGTACCCCATTATTTTCAATTACATAAACCGTAAGAAAATGGGGGATGTTCATATACTTTCCATCGAAAAGATAAGTATTCTCATTGAACTTTCCTTCGGCGTCTATAATCACCATTTTTGGATCTTCTCTATTTATTAATAAAATAGCCCGGATTTAAGCTTTCAATATAAAGCTATTATAATACCTAGATATTATTCCCTTTTTTTAAAAATTTATTAAATTCTTTTTTTATGCTTGAACGAAACGATCTATACCTAAATAAGTCAATGAAAACTCTTCTCCTAAAGTCGATAATTCTATTTAAAAGGAGCGGCTTGGACGATTTAGCCGAAAAGTGGGAGAGAATATTAAAGAATTACGCTAAGAAACAATTGATTAATTCGTAAGCTGATTCCAGTTTCTCCTTAAATACTCGTCTAATGTTTATTTAATACTTTCTAATTTTGCCTGTCTATTCGCAAATATGAAAGTTGCTATTGTTATCAAAACAGCCCCACCAATTAAAAAATAAAACGAGAACACTGAGGGGGGTATTAACATAAAAACTAGAAAATAAACGATAATAGGGGTTATTTGTAAGGGAATTTGATGTATTGGGACCATTTTACTCGCATCTCCGTATTTGAACATTCTTTGCACCGTATAAATTGCCATAAAGTTAGAGAGCACTACTAAAACAGAAGCACAGATGAATAAAACGAGTTCCTCGGGAATAAAAACTCCGCTAAAGATGCGACCAATTACTCCCATCAGTAAGTTAAGCCAAAGATTTGAAAGAGAAACCATAAAAGCGGCGTGGAACGCAAAATAAACGCCTCTATACTTGATTGCTTTTCTTTGTAGAATTTCACAAATAAGCGATGCAATAATTAAACCAAGAGTATAGGTTATCATTCTTACTAAAAATCCAAGCTCAAACAAGTCAATTTCAGAGATGGTTATCGAGAGACCACTAAAACCAACTAAAACAATTCCACCTATTAATATAAATAATCCTATGTATTCGTCTTTTTTCAGCGATTCTCCCAAAATTTTCACCGATCCCAACGCCAAAACGATTAATCCGGCATCTATTAAGACAGGGCTTAAAGTGGCGCCAATGTACAGCTCAGCAAGTAAAAAAAAGACCGCTCCAACAACTTGGCCTAAGAAAACTCCTAATAACCACAATGGACTTTTAATCAGACTCCTCCCAAACTTCGCTTCTGGAGGAACCTCGTTAACTACTTTCTTCTCTAAGACCAATCCAAAATTGGATACTACTCCAGAAGTAATCGCGCAAATAACGCCGAACCAATAAAGCGAGGGATCCATTTTTAAGATTGATAATTAATAGAATGGCAATGGCGAATTCCATACCGAATTGATATAAAATTCGATCTTGATACTTTTATATTTAATTACTTTTTAATTTGAAGCATTAAGTAACTTGCTGAGCAAGAAGGATCTTCAAAAAATAAAAAAATAATAGATATAATTAAAAAATATTTATTTAAACGCTTTAGCCTCGATGTTCTTTAGAGAATATTCTTCTCCCTCTCCTTCGATGGTGTAATTTATTTCTACTTCTTCGTCGGGAGGAATCTCTTCAATAACCCATGTTAATTTGGTTCCATCTTCTATGCTTTCTTCTTCGTATTCCGTGTCGGATTCAATAAGTTTAAAGCCAGATGGTACGAAATCGGAGATGGGTACATTGGTCTTGGGTGCATCACCACGATTCCCAATAAGAAGGTATATATCGTATACGCCCTTACTGGCACCGGGTCGAACCGATTTACCAATTCTCGTGCGACGTCTAGTATGAACGACGCTAATTGGCTCAGGTTCGATATAAGTCTCAATTACTGGACCAATAGGCTTTGTGTAAGCTTGGAATAGAACCGGCGCACCGTACTCAGCATCCCTTGCGGGTTTAACCGCGTTAAGGGGGTATTTTACAACTATAGATGTTTCATCGTCTAATTCTCCGATATTTTCGAGTATATCTTTTATCTCGATGTGCATTTTTCTTTCCAGATCAATATCGTCAGTATCATCTGGATCAAAAGTAAAAGAGAAATCGTCTTCGGGAATAGCCTTCTTTTCGATTAAGATTTCCATTTCCTCCTTCTCAGGATTCTTGAAATCAGCTGGGATAGTGTCTTCCATGTGGACGACATCAATTGGCGCTTTACCCCTGGTCTTTACATCAATCGTAACATCCAGAGTGGTTGAGCGATAACTACGAATTTCGTTTTCGCTAAATATCTTAGTGCCTTCAATAGCTAGAACAATTAAATCAATAGGTTGGATTGTTGCGCTCATCGATAAATTAGTCTCGACTTTAGGTTGAACCGTATATAGAAACTTTTCACTGAAAGTAGGTTCGTCCTCAGAATCAATATCCCATGGTTCAGAAGCCCATTTACTTCCGGGACCAATAATGACATCTGGTTCTGCGGAAATCGTATCGAATTCTGTATTTTCGTCACCAAACACGAACTCGTATTTCTGCAATTTCATTGGAAATTCAGATTGATTTCTAAGCTCAAGTTGACAGTCCCAAACATCTGGCTCCTCGTCTCTTTCGTCTCTATCAATAAAGTGGATTTCTTCGCTGAGCCCATCAATAAAATCTGGCGATAATTCACTATATGTACCAGATTCTAACATATATTTTATTTTAATTTCACCAGAAGAAATACTTTTGATTTCTGTGGGATAGACTGTTGTGGAAAATTCTAATTCAG
>JAHQWX010000238.1 GCA_029856375.1 Promethearchaeia archaeon
CTATTAAAGGGAGTTATCGACGCAAGGAATAAGCTACACATTTTCATGAATGTAAGAGAGGAAAATTTAGATAAAATTCTTAGAATATTGCCTGCGTTAAAAAAACCCACAGTTGCCAAATTAGCAGGAGAAGGATCAGAGGGATGGTTAGCAATTAATACAATAATTCAGAAAAACGAATTTTTGGAGCTAATTCCCCAGTTAAGAAAATACGCCCAAGGTTTGGTCGTTTACGAGCCAAGACAAGTACTACCTTTTGAAGAATTACAAGAATAATATAATCTACAACAAGGTTGCAAATATGAGAGTTATTAACGCTTCCGATATAAACGAGTCAAATATAGGCGATATAATTCTTAGGTCTTACGAACAGATAGAGAGTATTAAAGGCGATGTCGAAGAAATACTAAAGAATGTGAGAGATAATGGTGATCAAGCAATAATTGATTACGCGAAGAAATTTGACCAAGTTCAGTTAAACAAAGAAGATCTTTTGGTAAAGACAGAAGAATTAGAAGAAGCATATAAAGAAGTAAATCCAGAACTGATTGACGCTCTCAAATTTGCCTTAAGGAATATCACAAAATTTCACGAGGCTCAAAAAAGAGAGATGTGGTTTTTAGAGGTAGAGAAGGGCGTTAATGCAGGTCAGATCTATAGACCAATAGAACAGATAGGATTATATATTCCTGGCGGACGCGCTGCGTATCCAAGTACAGTTTTAATGGCTGCAGGTCCCGCAAAAGTTGCGGGTGTAAAAAGTATGGTCATGTGTTCCCCTCCAAATAGAGACAAAAAAATCAATCCCGCTATTCTGGTTGCGGCGAGCGAGTGTGGAGTTAAAACAATATATAAAATTGGTGGAGCACAAGCAATTGCAGCTATGGCTTTCGGTACTGAAACTGTAAGTAAGGTTTACAAAATTTTTGGTCCGGGAAATAAATGGGTAAATGCAGCAAAAAAGCTATTAAGCAATATTGTTGCGATCGACAACCCAGCAGGACCATCAGAAATTTTAATTATTGCTGATGATTCTACAAATTTTGAATATGCGATAGCGGACTTGGTTTCTCAAGTAGAACACGATCCTGAAAATATTGGAATAGTTGTGTCAACATCGGAAGAATTAATAAATCAAATACAAGAGAATATCGACAATTATGTGAGAGATTCAGAAAGAGCAAATATTATTTCGAAAGCGTTAAAAGAGAGAGGGTTATTAATAAAAGTAAAAGACATAGAACAAAGTGTTGCAGTGAGTAATCTAATTGCCCCTGAGCACCTTGAAATCTTAACTAGAAATCCTCGAGAGATCTTAGATAAAATCTCAAATGCTGGCGCAATTTTCTTAGGAGAAAATACACCTGTACCATTGGGAGATTATTCGGCTGGAACAAACCACATATTACCAACAGGTGGAACTGCTAAAATGTATTCTGGACTAAACATTTTTGAATTTTTAAAGATAATTGATGTGTTGGAATGTGATGAAAAAGGGTTAAAAAAACTCGCAGAATCCACCGGGATAATTGCGAAATTTGAAGGTCTAGACGCGCACAAAAAAGCAGTGGAATTAAGATTAAAAAAGAAAGAAAAATAATATTATAATTACACAAAAAAATAATTTCTAAAGGAATAAATTAAAAAATATTGAAATAATTACAAAATAATTAGAAAAAACAGAGGGTTAATTAAATGGATTACGAGGAATTTTTTAGAGAGGACTTCGATAGAATTGAGCAGTACAAACCAGGAGAACAGCCTACAGAGGAAGGTTGGGTAAAATTAAACACTAACGAAAACCCATATCCACCTCCACAGGTAATTTTAGATGAGATTAAGATGAGCGTCAACGATAAATTGAGGTTATACCCCGATCCTACTGCTAAATACTTAAGACAAATGATAAGTTCAGTTCTGTTAGTAGATAAAAACACACTGACAAATCCGAGGAGTGTTTTTATAGATAATGGATCCGATGGAATATTAGAAAATATAATGAAAGCAATT
This sequence comes from Promethearchaeia archaeon, assembly GCA_029856375.1. Lineage (GTDB taxonomy): Archaea > Asgardarchaeota > Lokiarchaeia > Sigyniarchaeales > SOKP01 > 6H3-1. Next base: position 2,011 of record JAHQWX010000238.1, read on the forward strand.
GTAGATCCAGGAGATCAGGTTGATTATTTCTACCCGTCTTACGGCATGTACCGCGTATTAAGCATGTGCTATAGAGCTAAAAGGAACGAGGTGAAGTTAACAGAAGATTTTTCAATTCCAGACGAAGCGTATTCTCTTAAAGGAAAGTTAATGTTTGTAAATTCACCAAACAATCCAAATGGAAAAGCCTTCTCGAAAAATACGATTTCTAAATTATGTTCAAGTTATCCGGGTATTGTAGCGGTGGACGAGGCTTATGGAGATTTTTGCGAAATTTCTGCATTACCTTTATTGAAAGAATTTAAAAATCTAATTGTTGTAAGAACATTTTCAAAATCTTTCTCCTTAGCTTCTTTAAGAATGGGTTACGCTGTTGCGGATCCCGAGATTATTAAGGCGTTAAATAAAGTAAGGTTGCCTTATAATGTAAATTATTTAACGCAAATTGCTGCAGTTTCGTGCATTAAGCACAGAGATTTAATAAAAAAACAGAACGAAAAAATAATTTCTGAAAGAACTCGCTTAACTGAGGCAATCTCACAATACAATGGAGTTAGCGTAGAGCCTTCCGATGCAAATTTCATATTTATTAAATTTTCAGAAAAGAGTGTCTGTTTAAAATTTAATTGGGACTTAAGAGAAAAGGATATGTTAGTGAGACACTTTAGTTCGCCTGGATTATATCAATTTTTACGAGTAAGTGTTGGAACGCCCGAAGATAATTCAAAATTCTTAGAAGTATTTGATGAAATTGCTCAAAAATACTTATAATTTTTAAGAAAAACAATCAAAAGAGAATTAAGTTAATGTTTTTTGGGAGAGATAAGGAAAAAATTGAATGTCCCAAGTGTGGATACATTGTTGCTAAGCCTTATCCAAAAGATAAACTTTGCCCTAAATGTGGAAAGTTTCTCGCACATTTATTGGAAAGAGCTATCGAGGAAGAAGAGAAAACTAAACTTAAGAAACTTACTCCTAAAAAAATGAAAACATCTGATAAAACACCATCAAAAGTACTTCATAAAAAAGTTAAAGTAAAGAAAAATCAGATTAGTGGAGTAGATTTATCTAAAGATAAGATTGAGGTAAAACCTGGAGAAGAATACATCAAATTAATGGGAATTATAACTCAAAGTCGAACACCTATATTTTGTAGCAACGATAAATTTGTCTATTTGCTCGAACTTTCTTATAATCTCGATTTTATAGCAAATAGCATCTTGGGGGGAGAATTAGATAGAATGTCGTTAGAAGCTGAAGAAACGGGTATAGCAGAAAAGGGACTTTTCGTCATAGATAGTGGTATAATATATATCCTATATGGAAAATTTCCAAATAAAAAAGGATATTGGCTAATAGAGCAGATGAAAAAGGTGCTTAGAGACGAGCTCGGCGATAAAAATCCAGAAATTATTGATAAACTACAAAAGCATACTATTTCCTTAAAAATGGAAGCAGCTCTAAAGTCCATTATACAAGAATACATACAATTACAAGAAGTTTTTAGCGACAAAAAAATCCCGTTTGTTGATGATAAATTAAATGTGCTTTATTTTGGTATGTCCTCTCAGTCAATTGGCATTATTTCTCTCTTATTAGATAATAGAATTCCAGCAAAGTTTAGTATGTCAATAAGCGATCCTCTGGATGAGTTAGAAATGAAAGAATCAGTAGTTTCTGCTAAAATTGAAGCATTGGCGGCAAATACTTTAGCTAACACTCAAGCGGTACCGAGATGGATCGCAGTTAAGCTAGGGTATCAACACTATCGTTTCTTAACTTTCAGGAAATTAGATAACGATTACTTTATATATATGTTGAGCGAAGGTAATCTTGATAAATTAGAGAGCGTTGAAAATCTTCTCGAAAGAATTGTAATTGACACAACCACAGTAAAATTCCATGGCGACCTAAGGCCCTTCAACGAATTAAAAACCGAACTAAAAGGATTTTTTGGGAAGAGAGAATTCTCTTAGCCTTCGCTGTTATCAGAATCTCTTTCAAAAAATGTACCACAACTACCGCATTTAAGTTGCATTGCGTAAACGGGAGATCCTTGCATCGAATAGTATAAAATTTTATCCTTATTTCTTACTTCTAAGATTTGTTTAGAATTACAATTCGGACATAATGGTCTTGAATATGTTATTTTAATCCCCTTTTTTTGTTTCTTACACCGAAAGATTAAATTATATTTACCATAAAAAAAGTCTTATTTAAAACTTTACATAATTATTCCGAT
>JAHQWX010000239.1 GCA_029856375.1 Promethearchaeia archaeon
CTCGGGGGGTGGTGGAGGGGGTCCTGCAGGGGCGTCTCCAGTTTCAGGACCTGCTCTCGCTAATACGGAAGGAGTTTCTGCTGGTTGTGGACTTGGGGGAGGGGGGGGTTTAGAGACAGCAGCCATAACTTTCTTTTCTTCTGTAGTAATATCTTTGTCCATTTCCTTTTCCACTGACAAAAGTCCCACTGTTGTTGCTCTCAAATCTACATCGGATGGTACTAATTCTCTCCCGTATACTCGATTGTATATATCAGGATGCTCTTCTGCCGCCTGTTTGTCCATTCTCAAACCAAAGATATTCCCAATCTCAATAATGACATCTTCGAATAACCGAGGTCCAATTTCGTCGAAAAGCCTCTCGCGAGAAAGTGTTGTTTCTTTGGCGGTAATCTCGAAGTATTCTAAAGTATTCTCGTCAATTTGAAACCATTTCATTATGGTATTAAGAATCTCGCTAAAAACCATCTTAGTAGGAAACACGAATTTTATTTCCCGAGGCCTACCGGGTTTTCCACTATATAACCTTATTATTTGCTTTAATCCTATAGAAAACTTGATGTCTTTGTCCGAAACGACGCTCGATAATTTCTTTTTTTCGGGGATCACCGAAGAATCGTTGAGATTCGCGATAAAAAAATCATCCCGCTCAAACGGCAAAGCCTTCAGTAAATTATGAATATCGTCTAAAATTCTCCCGAGTTTTGTGGATTTTTTATATAGCCCTACGAATTTAAAGTCAAAAATATCGATTGAAAACGCTTTATTTGATTTATTATAATTGATTTGGTTAATCTTGTCTATATTACCTTGAAACGCACTAATTACTTCCATCGTTATTCACTACCGTTGTATAAAGTAATTATTCACATATTATAGATAAACCTTTTTGGTAACAAAAACAATGAAATTACCATTATAATTAGGTATCATTTAGATTACTATTTCTTTGGAGGTCGCTTCTTCTTCCGGCTAACAGTTGCCTGAACTTCGATTACAATACCAAATGTCTTTTCAGTATCAAAATATGCCCAATGTTGCCTCCCAATAGCACCTGATTGTATGATTTCTATGCCCATTTTTTTAAATCCCTCAATATATTTATCTAAATCTTGGACGAATAAACTTATGTGCTGCAATCCTTCTCTTCCTTTATCTAAAAATTCCTTGTAAAGACAATCCCCTTCGTGCCACTGGATCAATTCAATCTGAGTATTAAAATAAGTACTGATAGCAATAGATGTTTTCATTACTGATTCTTTTCCTCGATACGTAATGGTATGTGGTTCACCTTTGAGAATCGCAAATTTAGGTACATTATAAAGCGATTCCATAATTTCTGCTTGCTTTCTGATATCCTTATACACGTAACCTAATTGACTTACCTTTTGACTGGCCAAATCTAACTTAAATTCTTCCATTTTTCATCTTCTTGCTTTAGAATTACATATTATAATATGAACTAATGTTAAGAGTTCTTTTCTGGATTAATAAAAGTTTTCAATTTATTTTTTGCCAACAAGAATAATAATATTCGAAAAAGAAGTACCTTATCTACTTCGATCTTTCTTTTCTCTTAGGTCTGAGATCTTTATTTCTACACAACCTGCATTTTTTAGCCTTAATAGGATTGTGTGCCCCGCAATTCCGGCATATGGAATGTTTGGCTAACAAGTGATACGCAGCTATCCGTCTTTGATATGGATCGTCGATCGGCATATTATAGACCTAAGTGATAATTAATTTGAACACAGTTTGTGATAATGTATAAGATAAATCATGATGTTTAAAATTTTCTATTTGAAACGGAAAATTTAATATTTGAGTTTTCTTTCAAATGATTAATAAGAGAATTAAACGTATTGACAAACCTCTAATATAAAAGTCGTTGGGAACGGTATGCCTAAAGAAATATTCGACGCGGAAGAGTTTTTAGAATTAAGTAAAGTTGCCATTCATTGCCGCGTAAAGCGTAGAAAAGAAGATGTAAAATTAAAATTAAGGACGAAAAAGTACCTATACACTTTAAAAACAGATGTTGGAACTGCAGAAGATCTCATAAAGAAGTTAGATTGCCAAATTATAGAGATTTAATGTATAATGAAAATATTACCCGCTTGTGAAACCTGTATAAAATCAAAATTCTTGTGTGCAAGTTGCGAAGAAAAAATGAAATCAGGGCAGATATCGGAGTTTGATTTAGATATCGCCAACACTTTATTAGAATTAGAAACAAAATATCCCGCCTTAGAAAGCGTGTCGTTATATCAGACAATAGATTTTGGAGATGCGGTTATTCTAGTCGTCGGTAATAGCGATAAAATTAGATTTTCTGACGAGATCCAGAACGAATTAAAGAAGAAATACGATTTATCCTATTTGATATTTATCGAAAAAACGAACAAGCTTAGGCCTATCATCGAAAGTTTAATCCTTTCTGCTAAATTAATAAGTTTAAACGAAATATTCCTTCCTACTGGCGAAACAGAATACAAGGCAATAATTGATAAGAGCGATAAAGAGAAAATTCTTTTTACTGCTGAAGAATTAGAAGAACTCATCGGAGAATTAACGGGCGAAATTATAAGAGTAAAATTCAATTAATAAGAAATTAATTCGTTTTATGGAGTTTTTTACATTCTTTAACGAGGAATCTAAATATGGTTAGTGTCGAGTATAAGCAGAATATATTAATAAGAACCGATATTGGTATGAAAACGGGCAAAAAGTGCGTTCAAGGCTGTCATGCTAGCGTTAGCGCAGCCGATATAGTGAGGCAAAAAGATAAAAATGTATGGAAGAAGTGGATGAACACCGGACAAAAGAAAATTGCTCTAAAAGTGGGCAGTCTAGAAGAGCTAAAACAAATTCATAGTAAAGTTCTTAAGAAGAAGATTCATTGCTTCTTAATTCAAGACGCTGGTTTAACTCAACTGGAACCCGGAACGATCACTGCTTTAGGGATTGGTCCCGCAGATTCTGAAATATTAGACACACTTTGTGGTCACCTCAAACTCTTGTGAGATTTTAGCGGATAGATTAAAATGGAAAGAGTAAAGCGAGAAACCATCGAGAAACTCGTTGGAATGGATTATTACGGGGTTAACCAGAGTGGGATAGGTGGAGTCTACAAATTTAGGTACAAAGATTTCGTGGTTAAAGAAATAACAAGAGAAGGGCGTATTTTAGAAATAAAGGAGGATATTTCCAAACCAACTTTTAATCCTAACCACAAATATACCCGATTTAATGTAACTAAGGTTGAGCGGGATACGATTGAAGTAGCAAAGATTATTGCTAAAACTTTAAATGTTCCCTTGAACCACGTTACTTACTCGGGATTAAAGGACCATCGAGCAATTACTGTTCAAGAAATGTCAGTGAAGGGAGATGCTATCGATAAATTAAAAGAGTTTAAAAAGAGAAACATATTCGTTAGAGCTTTTAGGTCTAGTAAATTTAAACTCACTTTGGGTGATAATTGGGGCAATAATTTTTCAATTATTGTGAGGAACATCGAGGACGATGGAAAGATCGAAAAAAGACTCGCGTTAATCAAAAGCGATCTTGAAAATTACGGAGTTCCTAACTATTACGGGCTGCAAAGGTTTGGTATTTACCGCCCGAATTCTCATATAATTGGAAAGTACATCATTCTGAAACAGTATAAAGAAGCTGTGGAAGAGTTTTTAATGCGAATTTTTCCCGTTGAAACATACGAGAAAATCGAAACGAGAAAAACCATTGAGGAAATCGTTGAATATTCAAAATCTTTCGATCAAATTCCTAGACAATTCGATTACGAGAAATCAATGATTGAGTATTTAATTGAAAGCGATTACGATTACAAAGGAAGCTTGTTAAAACTACCAATAGACTTGTTAAGCTTATTAATTAGCGCGTACCAATCGTATTTATTCAATAAAGCCATATCTGAAAGAATGAGGATGGGATATTCGGTATATAATCCCGTCGTTGGCGATTTGATTGGCTTATTGGACGAAGAAATGGGGCATTTAACTCATGTGAAGTATTTATACGACAAGAAATTAAAAAAGCACTTAGATAAAGCGATTAAATTGAAAAGAGCAACGATAATTTCTCCCATTGTAGGGTACGATACGGATTTAAATCCCAAGTTCTTAATGGCCAAAATTTACGAAAAAATTATGCAAGAGGAGGGAATATCGAAAGAGATCTTCGACGTGTCAGACTTCGTAGATTTAGATTACCACGGAACATA
>JAHQWX010000240.1 GCA_029856375.1 Promethearchaeia archaeon
AGACAACACATATCACAAATAGGCATATAATATGGCTTATATCTTTCCATTAGTTTGAAAAACCAATTTCGGAGAGTAGGTATATGGGGTTTAGGATGTGGTCCCATCGGTTCCCATTCGGTTTCGTCACCATAACTTACTTTACCTATACTGAATTCGAAACCCTTTATTTTTCCCATTGGGCCTTTATATTCGTCAATCTTTAATTTAGCGCCTTTTTCCGTCAATATTTTTCACACACAATTATTAAAAATTATTATTTTTAAATCATATTAAAAAATAAAAAAATCGATTTAAATTTTGACTTTTATAAATTAGTGGTTTAGGCTAAATTTTGATTATAAATTATAATTTGCGCTTTTTTCATTATCTAAGCCTAAAGACAAAATTAGTAGAAGATTTAGAGGGATATATCAATTATTTGATTAGATTTATAATGAATACCCATTTCTTCTAATTGAATGTTTTAAATTTTTTTATGATTCCAATGACGCTTCAAAAATTTCAGAACTTTAAAGACTTCATTAAAGAAGATTGTGATTTTTGTGGTCTCTGTTTCCATAAGTGTCCCGTCTTAAATTTACCTCTTGAATTAGCGAAGAAAGAAATCAAATCAATTGTTGAGGAAAGTAAATCTGAATACATCCTAACGAAATGCACGAGTTGTATGGCATGCAATAACTATTGCCCAAGCGATTGTCATCCGTATAACTTAATTTTACAAAGATGGAACGAGAGATATCTTAAAAACGGTCTTCCTTATCGCGCCCATCTCGCTTTACCTTACGATTTTCCGAATATTCATTCTATTATAATGGAAAGGCTACCTAAAGAAGAAAAGGAATGGATTAAAGAATGGGAGGCTAACTGGAAAAATCCTAAAAATCAAGAAATAATGCTATACTCGGGATGCAATCTCCTTATCCAACCATATATTCTAAAATCCAAATTATTTGACGATATCACCATTTTTGGTTCCACAGAACTTTGTTGTGGTGAGCCCCTATACCGAATGGGCTGTCTAGATGCAGAGGAACAAGTTGCTCGTCATCTTCAAAAAGAGTTTAGCAATATGGGATTTAAAAAATTGGTCTTACCTTGTCTTGCGGGATACCACCTTTTTAAAGAAGTATATCCAGACCTATTCGATGTTAAATTTGATATCGAAATTATTTGGGTGATTGATTGGTTGTTGGAAAAAATTAAGAACTATGATCTCGAAATAAAACCGCTTAATCTTAGAGCAGTAATCCACGATAGCTGCTGGCCTAAAGTAAGTGGAGATTACTTTTTTAATCGTGTTCGAGAAATTATTAAATTGTGTGGTATAGAAATTGTAGAAGCCGAACACAATTGTGAAAATGCTTTATGCTGCGGAATGGGTGCAGCAGCAGCGAGTTATAGCTTGATATATGCTTTAATAACTGCAAGAAAAAGACTTAAAGAGTTTAAGAAATCAAAAGCAGATGTAATAATTGATTATTGCGGAGGGTGTAATTGGTTGTTTAGCGTTGCACAAAGATTGTCTAGAAAGAAAATGCCCATATATAACTTGATTGAAATATTGCAAATGGCAATTGGCGAAACACCTTTACATCGAACCAATAAACGTGGAAGAAAGATGTTTTATTCTTTAGTACCAAAAATAATTCCAAAATATTTGAAGAGAAAGAAGTATTGGATTGAAAATATTATGGATTTCCAAGTACCTGCACAAAAATAATCATTTTTTTTGAAATTTCTAAAATTCTTCTAACTCAAACTTAAAACTACACATATCTGCTCCTTTTAACACGCAATTCACTTCTTCTACTTCGCTATCAATTCCCATTTCTTCCATAAATCCACTAAATATCCCACTGTAAAGAATACAAATGTTCTTAGCCATTATATTATCAACATAATCTTTAGCAAGTGGATTTGCTATATCAATAATTATTTTTTCCTTATCGTGGTTTAATACCATTACTCCGAATCCCAAATTTTGTAATCTATCAAGAATAGTAGAAGTTGCATTCATTTTAACGCGAATTTTTGCGTCAGAGAGGTCCTGATCTCCTATAATTTCCTTAAAAATCGTTTTTCCAATAGACTTACCAACCCACAAGAGGATATCTTCAGCTTCTGAACCAGCCAATTCACCAAACTCAATTAATTCTTCGGGTCTTAGCATTAGTAATGGCAATTTAGAATTTTTTAAGTATATATGGCCGGTTTCTTCGTCAACTTCAGCAATTTCTATTTTTTTTGAGCGTTTAAACACTTTTCAGAGCCTCTTTCTCAATTTCTAATTATGATTAATCTTCTTATATTACTTATTTATGATATGATTTTTTTTATTATATATCTTTTTTTAAAAGGTTTTTATCCTCGCGTGGAATTCAAAAAAAGGAAAATTTTTTTTTTTAAACATTGGGCAATATCGCAGAAGCTTTATCCTTTAGCCAATCCATCGATTTGTTTATATTTATATTATCAGCAACGCTGATATACATAACATCCAATGTCCTATTCGTTACTTCATTTAAACCGAAAATTTCTATTAACTCTTTCTCTGTTGTTTGAGAAAATGGCAAATCTATTTTATTTACTAGGATTAAAAGCGGAACTCCTTCAAGTTCGTATCTATCTAAGATTTTCCAGAGTTCTTTCTTCGACTCTTCAAATCTAACCTCGTCAGCAGCGTCGATCATGTAAATCAACATGTTTGAGTCCTGCATACCAAGAAGCCATTTCGGTCTTAATGAGGCTTGTCCAGGCATATCCCAAAGGATGAAATTTACATCTTTATAGGTAAAGTGTTCTATATTAAACTGGCGAGTGGGTTCAAAATAGTTTTCGTCGTATTCTCCAGTAGTTACTCTTCGAACATAAGAAGTTTTTCCAGCTTCATCTATTCCAAATATAAAAACTTTTAATATAGAGCCGTGATCTTTAAACGCTAAAAATGGGGAGTACCCCAAAATCTCGTCGTAATATCTTCTTACATCAATGAAACCGGATATGATGTAATTTTCAAGTTCGAAATCGTTATTTATTAATTGTTGTTTTATTGGAACGAATTCTTTTTCGACTAATTCAGTGAAAATTTCTTTAAGATCGTAAGGATTATCATCTTTATCTAAAATAAGCCCAATAATTGTGTCGGGAAAAACCATGCAACTAAAGATGTTTTCTCCCTCCGTGATGAGAGGGTAAAAAATTAAAGGAGATTTGCTATTTAATTGTTCGTGATTTAATTCTGTAATCTTAAAACCTAAAATTAAATCCCTTACTAACTTTTTATTGAGAATTGAGAATAAATCTTCGGGATAACTATATATTTTCAAATCTGAGAAGTCTTCGTCCTTAATCTTACTTTCTAAATTGCTAAAATCCCGAAAGTTAATTATAAATATATTCTGTAGCATGGTCTTTTAATTACTACTGGTTTATCTAATTTCATTTTTCACAGATTAGATAGTGAAAAATTTAAGATGCTAACGTTGAAAACAATCGATAATTAAAAAAATTTATTAAAATATTGTGAAGTTTGATTTGAAACAAATGAATGTGGAAAAAATACTATGTAAGATAATCTAAGAATTATCGCGCTTGTATTTGATTTTTAAAAAAAAGTCAATATTAAGTTATGATACTAAAAATTAATCAATTTTTAATCAATATCTTTCTCTTGGGGAGCATCTTCTTGATTTTTAGCTGATTCTTCGGGTTTTTCTTCCTTAATTTCCGTTTCCTCGGCTTTTTCTTCTGGTTTTTCCTCTTCAAGATTTTCCTCTGTTTGAGGTGTTTCTTCTTCCTTTTTCTCTTCTGGCTCTTGAATTTCGGTTTTTGGAGCTGGTGGAGTGCCAACTTTCCACCCACAAATAGGACAGGAGTCCCATCCGAGTCTTAATGCATAGCCACACTGTTCGCATTCCTTCATATCTTCAGGTTGCTTCCATTCGGGTAAGTTTAATGCTCCTTGTCGAGATTTGGAAAGTTTTTCTAAATCTTCCTCTGTCCATACTGGAAGATTGATACCTCCGTCTGTTCGACTTTTTGCTATTTCTTGTAGCTCATCTTCTGTCCAAACATCCATGCCAGGAGGCAATCCTCCACTTGTACCCCGCTCGGCTGCATCTTTCGCCAATTCTTCAGCCGTCCAAGATTGTAATCTTTGACCACTTGGGGCGACAACTTGTCCCGGCTGCCCAGGCGCTTGTGCTTGAGCTG
>JAHQWX010000241.1 GCA_029856375.1 Promethearchaeia archaeon
CTGATCTAAGGCGATTATGACCAACGCATTTTTACAAATAGCAGTAATTATTTGTTTTATCGTTTTGGTCATCGTATTATTTTTAGAAAAATTAGATTATTTGACATTTTCAATTGCGATAGTTGTTGTTGCAGGTGTTATTACAGCTATTTACATTACAGAAGCCCAAGATTTAGAGAATTACTTCCTCGCAATAGAATGGGAAATCGTATTTTTCTTAATATGTTTTTTCTGTATTGTTGAAATTTTAAACGAAAAGGGTTTTTTCCAAGAGATTGCAAGGCGCATTGTAAATAGGTATAAAACGAATTTTCGAAAATTATTCTACGTTATTTGTACAATTTCTACTTTAACAGCCGCTTTTATTGAAGACTTATCTGTTGCGATCATCTTTGTTCCTATAATAATATTGACTTGTCAAGAGCTTGAGATTAATTCCACTCCCTTTTTATTAGGTATGACGATATGCATCAACTTGGCAGCCACACTTACTCCCTTTGGCTCAGCTCAAAATATTTTAATTGCGAATCATTTTGGATTGTCGACCTTATGGTTTATAATAAATCTTGGACCATTTTTCGTATTATCAACCGCTACAACGCTCTTTCTCTTAGAACAATTTGTTTTAATGAAGGAAATAAAGCAACCTACTCCAGGAAAGTGCGATGATGTAGAAGGTAAAGAAGTACTTCAAGCGATTGCGGTCGATCCTAAAACCTTCAAAAAGAACCTGTACGGTTTCATCGCATTGATCGTTTTATTAATTTTAATCCCGAGTATTCTTATTGCTGGCTTAATTGGATTAGTGGTATTCGTTTTTCTAAATCCCGTTAAAGACAAGGAAGGAAAACTCAGACCGAATGTCTCACACTATCTACGAAAGGTCGATTACAAACTTATATTTTTCTTCATATGTTTATTTATTTTAGTTTATTTAATGGAATTAAATGGAACTATAATATTAATTGAAGAACTTTTCGTTCAAGTTACATCCGATAACATCTTTCTGATGAGTCTTCTGATTCTTATTGTTACTAGTCTATTATCTGGATTTATGGATAACGCGCCAGTTACTATAATGTTCATTCCCATTATTGATATTTTAATAAATATACCAGGGATTAACCCAGTTCCAATTTATATCGCATTTATTACGGGAATAAACATAGGTGGGAACTTTTTACCTCAAGGTTCTGCTTGTGATATGATGACGCTTGAATTAGCCACAAAGGAGTGCGTTCCCGGTCTGGATTATAAAAGATTAACTAAGGTCGGAGGAATTTTCGCTCTTGTTCACGTCTTACTTGCAATAGGGTATATCACCATAATTATAATTCTATTTCCTTAAATTTATTTAATACTTAATTTTCACTTTTTTTAGGTATTCGAAAGCTGAATACGCTACAATTACGCCCTCTGCTACGCCATTAATAGCTTGCTTGAAAGGAGCTTCGGCAATATCTCCCGCTACGTAAAATCCAGGCATATTGGTTATTCATTTTCGTCTTTATTTGCTTAAATCGACTTATAACTTAAAAGATTAAACAAATAAATATTTAATAATTGAAATATAAATAGAAACTAGAAATTTCTTTCTAAGAGTGTTAAATATGTTTGGTTATATGGGTAAAATTTTAAGAATTGATTTAGCGACTGGAAATATCAGCGAGGAATTTCCCGATGAAGATACTCTAAAAGCATTTTTAGGGGGAGCTGGAATTGCAACTAAATATCTTATTGATGAAACGAAACCGGGTATTGATCCACTGGGTCCAGAAAACAAGCTCATAATTATGACGGGCCCTTTAACTGGCACTACTTCTCCAAGCACAGGGAGATATAGCGTAGTAGCTAAATCCCCACTCACAGGTTTCTGGGGACAAGCAAATTCAGCCGGTTTTTGGGGGCGAAATCTTAAAAGGTCTGGTTTTGATGGTGTTATATTCGAAAATATTTCTCCTAAACCAGTCTATCTCGTTACTAATAATGGAAAGGCTGAACTTAGAGACGCAAGTCATATTTGGGGTAAAAACACATCAGACGCAACAAAAATAATTAAAGACGAGCTTGGTGACAAATTTAACGTTGCTTGCATAGGTCCTGGTGGTGAAAACCTAGTCAGGTACGCAGCAGTTATGAACGATTGCGATAGACCCTATTGGGGTCGAGCTGCTGGACGATGTGGGATGGGAGCGGTAATGGGTTCTAAGAAAGTGAAAGCCCTCGCTTCCTGGGGCGACATGAAAATTGATGTGGCAAAACCAGACGAGTACAAGGAAGAAGCAAAGCAACGATACGACTGGGTAAATCAGAGCTTACTAAAAATGACCCTTGAAGTGTATGGAACCGCTGCCATGGTTGATTTAGTCAACGTTAAAGGTGGCTTACCGACCAAAAATTGGCAAACTGGTGTCTTCCCAGCGGTAGACAATATCAACGGAACTGCTATCAATGATACTATTCTCGTTGATAGAAAACCTTGCTTTGCTTGTCCGATTGCGTGTGGACGTCTTGCTGAAATTAAAGAAGGTAAATACAAAAGTAAAGGCGAAGGTCCAGAGTACGAGTCAATTGGAGCGTTAGGCACGATGTGTGGAGTTGACGATTTAGAGGCTATTACATACGCACACTTCATTTGCAACGAATTGGGACTTGATACTATCTCAGCGGGAAATACTATAGGATTTGCTATGGAATGTTTTGAAAAAGGAGTCTTGACTAAAGAAGATACTGGGGGAGTAGAGTTTAAGTTTGGGGACGCGGATCTCGTCATCGACCTATGTAATAAGATTGCTGCTCGCGAGGGCATTGGAGATCTATTGGCCGAAGGAACGAAAAGGATGTCTGAAAAGTTAGGTAAGGGTTCAGAACATTATGCTATGCATGTCAAAGGTTTAGAGCTTCCAGCGTACGATAGTCGAGCCGCAAAGATTACTGGATTAGCTTATGCTACCGCAAACCGTGGAGGAGATCACATTACTGGCTATATAGAAGGGCCAGCCTTTTTAGCTATGCCTTTTATGATTGTAGAAGAAGCCGATATTGGAGATCCACTTCAAGAAATTCCAGAAACTACTAAAATTGTTAAGGAAATGGAAGACGCGTTTGGTGTATTCGATGCTATCGGAGGCTGCAAATTCATGGGGATGGTCCTGACAAAACAAGACTGGGCATCGTTAATCGAGAAACTAATGGGATATCCTTATTCAGCAGAGGATTTTGCTAGAACCGGGGAAAGGATTTATAACTTAGCACGAGTTTATAGCATTAGGGAAGGTTGTAGCAGAGCTAACGATACTCTACCTCCGCGTTTATTAAAAGATCCTCTACCAGAGGGTCCAGGTGCAGGGCAAGTTGTGAATCTTGATCCACTATTGGACGCATACTACGGGTATAGAGGTTGGGACAAGGCAACTGGTAAACCAACTCAAGAAAAACTGAAGGAATTAGGACTAGATTGGGCTATTGACTTGATATATTAAAAAAAATAGGTGATTATGGTGGGCGAACAAAAAGTAACTTACGCAGATAAACCATGGTTGAAATCTTATAAGATAGGCCCTTTTAAACTTAAAGAAACAATGGAACCTTATCCCAAAATAAATGTTTATCAATTTCTCGAAGATTCGGCAACAAAATATCCTGAAAACATCGCGGTCGTGTATGCAGACGAAGAAATGACCTACAAAGAATTAAAACTCAGAATAGATAAATTTGCAAGTGCTCTCGTAGATTTCGGAGTAAAAAAAGGCGATATGGTTGCATCTATACTACCATCTTGTCCAGAATTTATTATAGTTGATTACGGAGCAATGAAAATTGGAGCTATTCATGTCCCACTGAGTATTCTACATAAAGCTCCAGATGTAGAGTACGAGTTAAAGGAAAGCGGAGCTGAAGTTGTTCTTTGCTCGTATCGGCGTTTAGAGAGATTAAACGAAGTAAAGGCAAATACGAAGGTTAAAACGGTAATTTACACGCCAACTAAACTGTTTCCGGATTATAAATATCCTGACATGGAAAAAATTGCCGAAGAAGGATATTATTTATTAAGCGACCTACTTGAAAAATACGAGCCGCATACTGAGAAAGCTGAGATTGACCCAATGGAAGATTTGGCTCTGCTACCATTTACTGGAGGCACCACTGGGCTCCCGAAAGCCACAATGCTAACACATTATAACATTACTACCAACATTATTCAATTGTTTC
>JAHQWX010000242.1 GCA_029856375.1 Promethearchaeia archaeon
ATATTTTCAAAAGGAATAATTTTCCAATCTTTTGCATATACTATAATGAAGTTTAATCCCATTCGAGCTAATTCAATTACTCTTAACTCATCTTCTTTTGATTTTAATTCAAGATAGAATCCGATATTTGTGCTTTGGTTGATAAAATTTTCTATATTTTTCTCATCTTTTAGTATTATATTATCGGGATTAAGTTCTATACTATCAGAATATGTGATTATCCTTTCGACATTCTTCAAATCTTCGTAAGAATCCTTTGACACTAGGAAGTTCAAAATATTATAGTTAAATGCTGACTGAACTAATTCGTTGAAATCTTCACTCTTTACTTCGAAAGATAAAATGATTTTTTTCACAGAAATTCACATTCCATTTCTTTTTATATTTGTGTTTATAAACCCTAATATGATTTTTAACCTTTTTTGTTGGATGATAAGAACTGGAATAACTTAAAAATAAAAATATAATTTCTATTTATATACATAATAATTAGATAATTATCTATCAGTCCAATAAAAATTTTATAGTGATTAATATAGGAATTAAAGATAAGCTCTTCCCTAAGAAGGGAAAAGAAAAGGACAAGACAATTGTAAAAATTAAGAAGCAAATTCATGGACTAACAGTTAAATCCAAAGCGTTAAGTCAAAAAGCAGAATTGTATCGAAGGAACGCCAAAATTGCAATGAAAAATGGGAATAAAGAAAGAGCAAAGAATTATTTAATTCAATGGAAGTCTTATAACAATAAAGTTAACCGGAATACTAATCTCGCTGCAAAACTTGAGAGATTTATAGGTGCTATCGAGGAAGGTACTCTTATTAAAGATTTGGAAGGTACTTTAGCTGCGTCTACCGCAGCATTAAAGGAATTAGCAGTTGGCGCTTCCCCAGAGAGAGTTGCTGAATTAAGCGAAGAAAGCGAAGAATATATTGCCATGATCGAAGAATCTGGAGAAATTCTAGCGGGTGATCCCGAAATTGATATTGGCATTGACATCGATGACGAACTAAATAAATTAGAATCTGAAATTTTACTAGAAGCTGCTGGTGAGATTCCAGAAACTCCAATTACTGAAGAATTCATCGCTGAAGAGCCAATAACCGAAGAAGAGACCAAAGAAAAATTAAAATCTGAAATCGAGAAACTTAAAAAAGAATTGGAAGAATAAATTTTTTTTACTACATTTATTTTAAATTTGATTTATCCTTTACCATTTTTGAAATTGCTGATTTTAACGACGCTTTAGATCCATATTTGTTATATATTTTTTTAAAAATATACCATATAATTATAGTCGTCGTAATATTAGCGGGCCAAATCCAGAAAATATCGAGTTTTGCCCAAAATAAGGGGGCTACTATATTGTGTACAATATATATGGTAAGCGAATAATAGGAAAAATAAAACAAAAACGGATGCCTCCATTCAGGAGATAATTTAAATTCGTGTAAATAAGTCAATCCCGCTAAAATTAAAATATCACACCCGATCGCGTACCACATCCACGCAAAACTCCCTTTGTCGAAACCTGCAGATAAATCGTCAAAGACAAATAGAGAAAGAATTATCGATGTAATTACTAAGAGAATTCCAGCAATCAAGAAATTTTTAATTATTGTATTCTTAACCTGTTCTTTTTTAAGGGCTTCATCTTCAATCGAATATACCTCGTAATAAATATCCCCAAGAACTGTCCCTAAACAATAGAATCCAAAGAACGGTAAAATGGGGTCTTCGTGAGAGGCACTAAATAATAAATGAAAGAGGACAGCATAACCAAAGTTATTTTCTCTTAAATTGTTAAGCGATTCAAAAATTGGGTAAGTTATAAATATGCAAAATACTGCTATAATAACTCTGGTTGTTTTATTAATTTTAATAAGAGGATATGCGAAAAATAAACAAATAGCAATTGTAAGGAGAATGTACCAACTCCATAGACTCCATAAACCGATAACTATTCCTTCATTGATAAATGTCACGAGACTTACGGTTAAACCGTTGTATAATAAAGCAAAAACTAAGTACAAAGTCGCACGCTGATAGCTTTCTCTTAGGAGATCTCCTTGAGTATATCTTGGATTTTTCTCAACTTTCTCTAGACTGTTCCTTAATGATAATACCGTACTTATTCCCGAAGCAAAAAGAAATCCCGAGACTCCAATAATCTCAAATATTTTTCTAAGATAAAAATGCATCCAAAATTGCTCCTCAATAATCCACCAAACAAGCATGTGCCCCAACAACATATAGAAAATACAAAGACCGCGAAATGCGTCTACACTCTTAATTCGCTGCATTATTAATCAAGGGTACTGTTATTTAGATCTCAGAAATAATCTTATTTTATTAGATAGGTTTTATCATTAAAAAATATTTATCAATCTTCACATCGACTAACATAATACATTTAAAAAGTGTTTTTGAGCTTCACTGGCTTTTGATTATTTTTATTTCGACAAAAACTTAAAAAAGAGTAGAAATGTTTTGAATTTCGTCTTCTTCTTCAATATCTTTTTTTAAATCTTCAATTTTTCTCTGAATTATATATAGATCTCTCTGATATCTTCTATAGGTTTTCAAATAATCAACATCTGAGATTGATCCCTCTTCAAAACGCCTATCAAGTACCTTTATTGTTTGTTGTAGGCTATATTCTTCCTTTTGAAGTTCTAATAATTGAGTTTTCTTATTTTTAGTTTGATGAATTAAACTCGGCTGACTATTATCAAATTGATACTCATTTCCTGTATTTGACTGTTGCATGGGTGAATTCTGATCGAAAAACGAATTCGTATTAGGATATCTTTGGTTATATGGATTGTTTTGAACTTGGATAAACTGAGGAAAACATACATCTTGTCTATAGGGTGGCGATGTATTCGTCGGAGGCGGATATTGAGATTGATGTACTTGAGTTTCTCTTAATTTTTTTGAAATATAGTTGTTCTCGTTAAAATATAAATCGTTTTGAATGTGATCCATCCCGTTTACAGGAGCTCTATGATAACCGGTAGCATAATTAGGATTCGGATTTGCAAACCTATAGTTTTGACCGTGGTTCAAGTTGTATTCGGATTGATTTATAGAATTGTATGGTAGCGGTTGATAAAAATTGTTTTGATTACAAATAAGACTCAACAAAAATGAGATGTTCTGCTCTATGAAATCGTGTAAATCCTTTAGAGTTAATTTAATTGCTATTAATTCATTTGCAGATTCTAGATCGTATATGTGGTTCTCATCGAAGATCCTTGCGTTTTCGATATAGTCAATAACATTATTTCTCTTAGCAGAATTAACTGCGAAATAATATCTTCCATAAACAAACTCCATATATAATCTCTTTCTTAAAGTACCTATGATTTTTATCCGCTTAAATTCGTCGTGAGTGATTTTAAATAATAGATTTGCCTTTTTTCGAATTACTCCATATTCGTGAACGAAGTAAATATTAAAATTTGAAATCAGCAAACTTCCTCGTTTATTTGACAATTCAGTCTTTAAATTATACCCTTTAGACATTTTGCATTTAAGTGCGTATAAAGCTTTCTCGTTTCGCGTAAAATCTATGATATTACAAAATTTCTGAAATCTATTTTGAATTTCTTCAATAAAATCTAATTTATTTTCGATTTCCTGCATTGAATCATTGATTCGTTTTAAATTAGTCTCGATGAAATCAGCAAGCGTTTGTTGTTCGTAATTTAAGTTGGCTAATATTCCTTCAATAACTGAGATATTGTCGTGAGATTGGGAGAAAATGTCCACGAAATAGTTTTTATTTACGAAGATGTGATTAAAGATCCGCTTAATGTTCTCAAAGGACTCCCTTTTCACATGCGAAAACACTTTATAAATTGTAATTAACTCAGCTTCTAAGGAAGGAAAGTGAAAACATTTTACAGGTGGCTCTCTCGCCTTCTTTAACTTGCTTCTTAAAAGACTCAATTTATCTAAAATAAATCTAAAAGGAGCGAGAAACTCTCGAGTGTTTTTAATTGATTGTAAGAAGTTGTTGTTAATCTCTTTTTTTTTCTCAAAAACCTTCACTATTTTCGAAGAATGGCATTTGGGACAAATTATAACATCTTTATATATTTTAGAAATATTTTGGCTTAAACAATTACCACATGTTAAATTGCCGTCTTTATTTCTCTTAAGATCATCGGAACCACAATTGCCACAAATAATTTTTTCAGTC
>JAHQWX010000243.1 GCA_029856375.1 Promethearchaeia archaeon
TATTATGAGACGAGCGCGAAAACTGGAGTAAATACAGATGATGCGTTTAGAGCTTTAGTGTTAGCAATCATTGAAAAGTTAAATTTGATTATTTAAAATAGCCAAACGACATCGCAAGGTTTAGTTCAAAAATTTCATAAAACATAAAATACTTTATATTTCTAAATATAAAATTATTAAAATTATTCCTTTATATTCTTCATAAATAAATCTAAATTTTTCTCAGAGTAGATACACAAAAGTAAAGAGTGAAAAAAAAAATGTTTGGTGGCGGTGGAAAAATTCAATACGATCGAGCTTTGACTGTTTTCTCTCCAGAAGGTCGTTTATATCAAGTAGAATATGCTTTAGAAGCAGTTCGTAGAGGAACGCTAATTGTTGGAATAAAAACAAAAACAGATGTTTGTTTAGCGGCACAAATCAAATTAGCTTCCCCTCTAATGGAAGCCGAATCAATAGATAAATTATTTAAGATTGATGATCATATTGGTTGTGCCATTTCAGGATTACACGCTGATTCTCGAATTTTAATCAATTATTCACGGGTTCAATCTCAATCCTATCGCTTGACTTACGACGAACCTGTTAAACTGAGAATGTTGGTAAAAACTATTGCTGACATTAAACAAATGTACACGCAACACGGTGGTATTAGGCCATTTGGATGCAGCTTATTTTTTATTGCAGTAGATTCTGATGGACCACAAATATTTACGACTTCTCCAAGTGGGATTTACAGGAGTTTTAAAGCTTACGCGTTGGGAGCTGGAGAAGCGAACGCGAGGGAATTTATCGAAAAAGAATACGATCCGGCAATGTCTTTAAAAGAAATACAACTGTTAGCTATGAGAGCGATAAAAGAGAGTATTGATGAAGAAATAACTCCTGATAATGTGAAATGCTCGTATATATCGGGTGAAGAGAAAAAATTCACTATGCTCTCAAAATCAGAAGTTTCAGAATTAGTAAAAGGCCTTTAATAAATCTTTTTTTAAAAAAAAATAAAAAATTAATTGTTGCTTCACGCGCTTTTTGTGAAATATATAGTCTCTGTATTAGAAAGATATGTTACTATTCCATCTATAATTACTGTGTATTTTATAGATACTATAATACCCCCAACACTAAGACCTGTGAAATTCGCATAATACTGTACATAATGGACTCTGCCTTCACCCGGAAAGAGCTCTTGATCTTGTAAAGTATAATTATAACCTACATTTGAACCGTTCCAAGTAAAAGCGCTCTTCACCAATGAACTATTTGAAAGCATCGACGCGTTCACGCGATCTGAATAAATTGATACATTAATTATCACTCTCCGTGCTGCATGCGTAATATTTGTGTCAAGTATCTCAAATTCTATCCTCGAGTTTGCTGGATCTGGATCTGTTGCCTCTGAATCGATTGTATAAGCGAAAGAATAATTCCCTAATTCTTCTTCCTCTTCTTCCACTTCTTCGGTTAAATTAAGGGCTGCGTATGCTTCAGTCACAGTTAATCCATACCCAGTAGTTTCTCCCGAAAATCCATTTACTAATCCAGCTAATTTAAGTTCTTGAATTCCGCTTACGGTTGCATAGCTTGGTATAAAGTAATATAAAGTTCCTGCCAATGGATAAAGAAGAGTGTTTCCGTACCTATGACCGGTTATTAATTCAATTTCTTGCGTTGCTGCAGTGCCATAATAATCTCTTGCGGTAGCGGGACCAATTAAATTGATTTGGGTTAAGTTTCTAGTGTGATATAGAATTGCTTCCCCGAAATGATCGCCGTGTCTTATAGCGTATATGCCTGCGAGTATTTTTGCTTCTCTCCCTACATACTCTACGAGATCAATTCCAACATATTCGATTCCTTCGCCTAAATCGGTCTCGATGTAGAATAGGTCACCGTTATCGGGACGCTCGTGAAAATCATCCCCTCTCCTCCATGTCGTTGGATCTTGTACATGGTAATAATATTGATATGCTAGCTGCCGTTCAAAAAGATTCTCTGGGTATCTCAATTGATCTATCAACCAATCTGGGGCGTCATCCCAAGGGTATTTATTCATATATATGTGCCAAAAAGGATAAGTTGGATCGTCGTTGGCGTTTTCTTTTAAAGTTGGATTTTTGAAATATTCCATCGTCCCGTCTAATACATCTACTAAACAAATACCTAAAAACCGATAAATAGGACTTTTAGAGTAGGAGCCAATTTGTATTTCTGTGCAGATGGATACACCATAGTACATTTTACCATTATTAATATTAAAAATTAAATATGGGTCGTCGTCGATCCACAATCCCGGCAACAAGGCTTGTCGAACTCTCGTCTTTATATTTCTATTAATCAAATAGCTACTTGAGGATAAATTAATAGCGTATGGAAATAATCCCAAGTTAGCTGTAAACCAGAATTGTTCTAAGTCTACTAAGGAGCCATCGGGTTCGCCTTCATAAGAATACTGTAAATTTTCAATTCCGCTCGACCATGTAGTGTTTAATAGTATGTCAGTATCGTAAGCACCAATTCCACCAGTTAAATCAAACAAGAAGTCCTCATCGTTCGATGAATAATAGTATTGAGAAACGAATAATGTACTTTCGTGTTCGCCAAAAAAGATTGGGTAATTTTGGGATACATTAAAAGCAGATAAATATTCAGCATTTGTTGTTAATAAATCTCCAGAATATGTGTCCATAGCAAGAAAACCTTCGACATGATCGAACAAGGCTGTGTGCAATTCGACGCCTCCTTGGCTAATACCTGACATTCTCAGAGTTTTTGGGGATACCCAATATTCGTTACCTCCAATATAGATTATGTCGCTATCAGCAATGGATTCGTATTTTGATGCAATTTGAGCAGACATAATTTGAACTGCTGCGCTTTGGTCGTATTGCCGCACCAATGTTAAAATTTCAGAATCCTGTACAATCGTAGAACTGGTATAATTTTCAATGCTCCGATCTTCAAACATGTCTAAGCCAGCGCAAATGCGCGTCCATTGGACTTCACGTGCAATTTGCTTATCCCACCTTTCTAAACCCCATGTTATATTATTTGATTCGATATTAACAGCCAGTGGGATACTCGCAAAAAGGGGAAATAAAATAATAACGATTAAAATTACTCCCATAATTCCAACCCGTACTTGTTGCGGAGTTTCCATTAGATATCCTCGAGAAGTACCTCTGGTACGAATAAATCCATAAATATCGACCGTTATTCCAAGGGCAATGAAACCAATAAATCCAACGATTAATGCTGCGGATTGAAGTAACGCTAAGCCATCAAGCGACATAGTAGGCAGATTAAAGAATAAAATTCCCAGAATGACTCCAATTAGAATTAAGACATCTCCAATTGCGTAGAAATCGTTTCTTTTCAGATATATATTCTCTATTAAATTCAAAATAATTCGAAATAAAATAATACCCATGATAAAATTAAATATCGGTAAATATATGGCAGAATAGAGAAAAATACTTGTAAGGTCGGTACTGGTCGAATCGAAAAGTACATTAAAAGCCGAATTCATTAAATCTAGGGGCAAGGTAAACATCCCTTTTTCTACAAGATACGCTGCCCATCCAAAATACGATGTTGCATCGATTAATTGTCCAATTAAGTAAAATATTCCAAATCCGATCGTCCACCAATAGATTAAAGCTCTTAACCTTGATGTTCTCCCCCATCCAAGTTGTGTCCCAATAAGGGTGAATATCGTTCTACTCGGAGGAATACTCATAATAGCGCATCCGATGAGGGCGCCAATTAAGGCAGTCTTGTTGATAATGAATTGAGAGCTCCAAAAATTAAGAGTAAAGAATTCAATGTAATTCAGACTTCCACCTTTATTTAAGTATAATTGATATTGTAGATTAATTCCTGCTGTCCAACTTGGAATGAACCAAAAAATGGCCATTAATACAATGGCTATAATTATTGGGATAGAAATTAATAAATATCGCATATAATTTCTTTTTCCTCTGACAGGCGTATATCTATAGCGAGGTTCTTTAGGAGGACCTCCTTCTGCCTCGCCACTTGGACCTCTCTCGTATGGAGTAGTCGGAGTTTCCTTATCCACAAATTTTTCTTCGTTTATTTTTCCTTTTTCAGAAATTGCGTCCGGATAAAGGATTTTGTCCTTTTTCTCTTCGTTAGCTGCTCTGCAATCTTCACAATAATAATTAAATCGTTTATGTT
>JAHQWX010000244.1 GCA_029856375.1 Promethearchaeia archaeon
ACTTTAGACGCAATAGGATCCTTGATGCCAGACGATTATGGTGCAGGAGGTACGAGCATGCTAATGATGATTGGAATGCTTGAAGCGGAATATAAAGAAAACATGACAGTTTCGGCGGGAGAGAAATTAGTGGAAAAGGCTATTAATGCTGCTTTACAAAGAGACGCGATGAGTGGAAATGGGATGGACATTCTCACCATAACAGACGCGGGTTATACGGAGAAATTCGTTGAAATACAAGGGATTGGATAGTAAAAAACCTCAATTTTTTTTTAAGTAATTAATTCTTATTTTTATGCTATTTCGCAATAACGATTTCATTGTTGATGGAGTAAAAGGTTTCTCAAAGGAGAAACTTGAAGAGATTAAAGGCGATTTAGCGGATTTTGAGAAAATAAAAGCGAAAGAATCTGAGATTAAAGACTATATTTACTCAAAACTGGAACTTTCTCGATTGAATATAATTCTCGAATACTTAACGTATATAAATCAATTTCTAGACGACTATTTCGAAGGAGGAGAATTAAATAAACTTTTTAACTTCTGTAGTGATATAACAGAAGAGTTGAAGAACGCCGAGCAGAATCTCGAAATATATTCGCTGAATGCGAGGAATTTAAAGTCATTTACTAAAGAATATAATTTTATTGATAATATCTTTGAGGACATAAAGAAGTCAAGCGATTTGTGTAATAAGCTAATCGAATTTCTTACAATTAACAAAGTTGAGTTAAAACAAGATTATAAGAATAAAATCCTAATGCTTATTGAAACTGCAAAAATAAAAAAAAACTCTTTTGTATATAACAAATTACCAAAGAACCTTGAAGACTGGGAACATATTAAAAAGATATATGAAATCGCTATAAACAAAAGTGTTGAGTCTAAAGTTATTCTTTCTCACGAAAAAATTACCGTATTCAATTTACCTAATTTAATTAATTCGCTTCAAGAGGGAAGCGATTTAAAACTCGAATTGGTTTACGATTACATTTATTTCTTAATTTCAATTGGTGTGTTCTCTGTAAATATTAAAGAAACTGTTGAAGACATGGTTTCAGTGGAGGTAGTTAAAAAAAATCTTCGAGGTTTCTACACAAAACTCTTTAAAAGTTTTCTTAACGACTTTCTTTTGGGTATTGATGAGTATTTTAAGGACGAAAAAATCGTTACTTTGGAAGATATTAAAGAAAATTTGCTTAACATTAACGATATGGACATTAATTTGAGCGTATCCACAATTTTTTTAAAATTATACGAAAAAATTGAATTTTATTTTCAGGAAATTTTCGAAGATCCAAAATGCGTCGAAAATTATGGAATTAATGTAAAAAAAATACACGATTTTTTAAGCCAAATCGAAGATTGGGTTTTAAAATTCGAAAGTTATTTAAAACCATACGACGATATTACAGCACCCATTAAGAAGACTCTTTATAATTTAAAATCCGAGATTACAAGAAAGGAAGAAGAGTTTGAAACTTACATCGAATCGATAAACGAAGAAAAAATTCGGACCGAAGGTAAAACCGTTATCGACAAGGACATAAAAAGAATTTCCGAGATGCTATCCTATTATCAACAAGAAATATCGAAAACGCTAAGCGAAGAATTTCCGGAATTAAAGAGCGTTAGAAAATTATTAAAACAATACAAACAAGAAACGCTCGAAATTGAGAAAGAAGTCGCGCAAATCATTGAAGATATGAAGAGTAAGGGAGTGAGTCCTTATAGCGTAATGAAAGAATGGGAAGAGATTTTTTACGAAAAGACGAATCAAATGAAATTTGCGTTATCTTTAATGGTTTCTAAACTATTCAACTCGTTTAAAGATGTTATTAAGGAAGAAGAACTCTTCTTTGAAACAGTGAAAAACATTCAATTAATGGAAGACGATATTCCGTTAAATTTTCGCTTCTCTTTCGTTTTACCTGAAAAATTAACTGAAGAGAAATTAAAAGAAAGAATTATGGCTATTAGATCTCAAATAAGTCTTCTAGATAAGTTAAGAGAGCTTTATGCCGTTGAATTAGATAAGTTTGAGAATTATGTAATTAGTAAAATCAAGGATAGAGATAAAATATCCAGTGAGACTTGCGTAGTATGTCATAAAAAGCTCAATTTCTCTATGGACAAATTCATAAAATGTCCTTTTTGTAATAGCGTCATGCATTACTTGTGTATCGCGTGGTGGCTTGAATCTCACGGTACTTGTCCGGTATGCAACAATAATTATTTAGACCCAACTTCAAATATGTATAGCGATTAATACAGAACTACTTGAACATCGCTTTAAGAAAGAGCGGTGAAAGGATTATTTTTTTCAATAGAGGTAAATTAGCGAGTAACCTTTCCCCTACATATCGATCTCGACTATTATCGTAATTAGCAATTTCTTCGATGCTATTATGCTGATACGCGTCATAAATATAACTTCGTAGGGTTTTATCCCTCGTGATTATTTTACAGTAAGTATTCCAAATAAGGCTCATGTTTGAACCAGAATTGTAGAAAATATATTCTGAGCCAGATCCATTTTTAAAATAATTTTTTAGTACACGAACTACTTCTTTGTCGTATTGATGTAGATTTTCTCGAGTGAACTCCCTTTCACTTTCTATTAAGTTTTTAATCGTTTGAGACGCGAGTTCTGCCGAAATCATTCCACACATAATTCCCTCGTAAAAAAAAGCCGTAACTAGCCCAGCGGCTTCTCCCAATACGAGCATTCTGTCTTGAGAAAAATTTTTAATGGGATGTTTTGAGATTTTTGAGATTATCGGCTTAAATTCTAATTGTAAGCCATTAATGAATGGTTGAATTCGTTGATAATTATCAA
The DNA here is from genome assembly GCA_029856375.1 of Promethearchaeia archaeon. Lineage (GTDB taxonomy): Archaea > Asgardarchaeota > Lokiarchaeia > Sigyniarchaeales > SOKP01 > 6H3-1. Next base: position 2,840 of record JAHQWX010000244.1, read on the forward strand.
TCACGGCGCGGAGTTTGGAGGTTAGCTCCGGAATAGGTTGAAAATCACCCAAAAATCCCAGAGATATTCGGTCTAATCCTCTATTTATAAAGAAAGGTCCGCTTTTACTAATTTTTGTGTTAATGTGGTAAATATAATTTACATCTAAGATTTCATTTAGCTTATCTTCGTTGCCATAGAGATGCGTGTAAAGACCAACAAATTCGTCTGGAATCTCAAATCCTACAGATTTCTGCAACTCTAAAGCTCGAGAACCAGTCGCGAAAATTAACAATTTACAGGAAAAAGATTGTCCCTTATAAGTAATTACTTCAACATGATCGCTATATTTGTTTACCTTCATCACTTTCTGATTGTCTTGGAGTTCTCCTCCCTGCTCCTCGAATTTTTGAGCAAGTCTGTTTAATAGTTTCTCTGTATAGCACACTTTTCCCAGTGGTCTGCCAAATTCCTTGGAATTAATAAACCCGTTTATGTCGCTACCCATATAGTTGGTTCTGAGATGAGGAATGGGAAAAATATCGGGATTGTCCCATTCAGAGTCGTCAAGGAACGGTTTATTATGAAACGGAAAAATATTCGTAGACTTTGGTCGCTCTTTTAGTATTTGCGAATCAAGAAGTAGGATTTTTGCGAACTTTACTATCTTATTAGCAAAACACACACCAGTAATACCCGCTCCGATTACGATTATATCGTACATTATTCTTTCTTGAAAGATATTCTAATAATCTATAAAAATTGGTCAATAATATTTAAGCAATTTCATAATTATCAGATTATTAATTAACAAGCAAGTAAGTTTTTTTAAGTAGGAATACGAAATATTTCTATTAATTCATTAGAATTTTAAAAATAAAACGAGTTTAAGGGTGAAAAAATGGCTGAGAAGTCGAAATTATATCTAGTTGACGGAGCAAAAGGGCACACCGGTACTTTTCTCGTAAAGGAACTATTAGATACCGAGCCAAATTGCAAGATTGTTGCAACAGATTTACCTACTGACGAGCGAGCAGAATTAATGAAGAAAGAAACGGTTTTTAGCAGTGCGTACGCGTACAATTTGGAAATGATCGAAGACAAAAGAGTGGAATTTATTCCTGCAAATTTAATAGAACCAGATTCGTTAAAAGCGTTATTTGAAGGTAAAAAATACGATGTGATTTTCCATCCAGCAAGCCTGTACGATTATTTTGCCAAACTTGACATTTTGAGAAAAATTAATGTGGAAGGAACGAGAAACTTATTAGAAATAGTCTGCAGCACTCAAGATTTGAAGAAACTGAGATTTATTCACTGGTCTACTTGCGGCGTATACGGGCAGCCGAAATACGAGCACAATAAAAAAACAAAATA
>JAHQWX010000245.1 GCA_029856375.1 Promethearchaeia archaeon
GTAATGGATGAAATAGATGCCGCTTTAGATGGTCCAAATGTGCATAGAGTTTCAATGGTTATTAAAGAATTTGCTTCACAAGCTCAATTCATGGTAATAAGTCATAGAGAAGAGAATATAGTTAATGGAGATCGTATATATGGAGTCTCTATGCAACAAAGTGGAATAACAGATATCTTTAGCGTTGATTTAGAAGAAGAAGCTAAAAAACTTCTTGAACTTGAAGATGTAGAACCAACTATAACCGAATAAAATAGGTGAGTAAAAATTTCAAAAAATGAACAAAAAGTAAATAAATTATCTGAAAAAGTGGGAGAATTAAATTATAAAAAGCAAGAATTAATTACAAAAATCCAAAATTGGCAAAAAGATAAAATTTTAGCTGATTTTCCAGTACATAAATATCAACAATTTTTCACTAAACAAATTGAATTACGAGGAGTAGATTTCCACCTTAACAAAGACCAAAAAGTCATTGTAGGCCCTCTCGCAAGATTTAATATTATTAAAGATTTTGAAATGGATGAGATTTCCTCTTATTTAAGTTATTTTGACGGTGAATGGAAAAAGAATTTAATATATTCGAATCTAGTTCGATTAGTCGAAATGCTTCTTGCTTCTTACGAAGGTTTATCAATTCTTGAAAATCGCAATTTAATCGGAAAAAATCAAATTAAACCGATAAAGTCTATAAAAAATAATGAAGGAATTGGGATTGTAGAAGCACCTCGAGGTACTCTTATTCATCATTATACTCTAGATGAAAACAACTTAATCGGCAAAGCGAAGCTAATTATTGCAACCGAGATAAATTTACCCATTATTAACGACATACTTACGAGAGAAAGTAGAAAGCTTTACGAATGGACCGGTGATATAAATCAAATTAAGAATCAAGCTCAAATGATTATTAGAATGTTCGATCCATGCATTTCTTGCGCTACGCATTAAAATAAAAATAAAAAATAAAAATATTTTAATAGCTTAATCTTCTTTAACGCTTTTTAAAACTACGCATACTGACTCTACTTGCTCAACATCGTTCCGTGCTTTAAGCGACTCCACTAAAGCGTCTAATTCCGATAAATCCGGGACATTTACCTTAACCAATAAGCCACACCTACCTGCAAGCGAATAAATTTCAGAAAGTTCGGGGTATGGCTTAATATCTCTTATCAATTCTTTTAGATTTTCGGACTTAGGTAAAATTGTAAGAAACGCTTGGATTCTCTTCTCGTCGAGGTCTTTGCTTAAACAGACCGTGAATTTTTCTATGATTCCCTCATCAATCAATTTAACTACCCGTTTTCTTACAGTCGATTCAGAAAGCCCCACCTCTTCCGCAATTTCTCTATACGGCCTTCTACAATCTTCTATTAGCATTTCTATTATTCTTCTGTCCGTTTTATCTATTTTTCTTAACATCAAGATATTTGCCCCATTTATTATATATTCCTTATTGTAATTAAATGAGATCTTCGTAGTCGCCTAAGAGAGGCATAAAGAGCCGTTCGTATTCGACAGCCATACAATGAATACCTGCAGCTTTCGTTGTCTTCTTAATTTCCTTGATGAATGGATCGAAAAACTCGATGTTGATTTTATCAAGAGCGGCATATTTCCCCTTCTTATCTCCCTTATTATCCTTCTCAGCTTTCTTGAGAGCGCCGAGTAAATCTTTCGGAACGCTAACACCAGGGATGTATTTGTCAAAATACCACGCAATTCCGTAAGACTTAAGCGGAAAAACACCAAGTAAGACAGGAACGGGATATCGTTCTAATTCTTTAAGGAAATTTTTTGCTACATCTATATCAAATGCGGTTTGCGTTTGAATAAAATCTACTCCCACCTCTACCTTGCGCCCTACTTTCAAGATTTCTGGTTCGAGATAAGGCGGAAGAGCGTTTGGATTCGCTACGCATCCGAAATTAATTTCGATCTTGCCCCCAACGAGTTCGTTACCTTCGTAATCGGTTCCTTCGTCAATCATCTTAGTAAGCATTTCGCAGAACTGCGTACTATCGAGATCGTAGACAGCTTTGCCCTTTTTGTGGTCTCCTAATGCCGTGTGATCTCCAGTTAATGTAAGAATGTTCTTTAAGCCCATTACAGCTCCAGCGATAACATCCCCGAAGAGCGCAACGCGATTGCGATCTCTGACAGTCATCTGCCACACTGCTTCAAGTCCTACTTTCTCTTGAACCATATAGCTAGGCACTAGAGACGACATGTAAGCATCACCCTGAGGGCCGTCAGTAACATTTGCAGCGATTATCTTCTTCGTTTTCTTCATTTCTTCTGCCGAATGTAAAATTTCACTTAAATCTAAGATCTTCTTAGGTTCAAGTTCTCCCGTGAATACAAATTTCCCTTCTTTAATTGCCTTGCATAATTGACTAAACGCTGGACGTTTTCTCATTTTACTCCTCGACCTCCTCTTCTTCGTTAGTATATTCTTCTAGTAAAGTCAAGTGTCCCGGTGATTCCATGTTGCGATAATCGATTGGTGGTCTGTATTTAGTGAAAAGATCTAAACGATTGAATTTTTTCAATCTTTCGTAAATTAGAATCCACGCACAAGGGTATTTATACCCCCCAACTTCGCATTTGCCTTCGACTTGACCACCGCACGGCCCGTTGTGAAGTCCTTTTGCACAAGTTGCAACAGGACATATCCCTCCCGTTACTCCAAGAAGACAATCACCACAACAATCGCAATATTCTTCGTATCGATTATCGCCGTGACTTTCTGCGCCGTTAAACATGCTATTTTGTGCAGGGAAAGTTAATATATCGTCAAAAATCCTGTTTAAGGTTGCGGGACCTATACCACAAGCAAGCGAAAGTATCGCTTCGTAATCTTCAATGTGTGGTTTTATAGTTGAACCTGCAATCCTATCATCGCACTGTCGCAAGCATGTGATTGCTTTATACTTTAAGTCCTTGCCATTCATTTTCGCTTTTAGTTCTAACATTTGCCCCAGAGTTTTTGCTTCGTTAAGACTACGTGGAGGTTGACAACACCCGTCGCAACCAACAATAAGTATTTTCGAGTACGGTTCGATCATGTTGTATATTTCGTCAATATCTTTTAGTTTAGTTATTATCAACTATTTTCACTTTTTTTGTTTCTTGTTTTTATTAAATTCTTTTTTTTTCACTTAATTATTTTGACTCGTAAAAAAATTGAGTTGGTTATACATTAATATTTAATTTTTCTAGTAATTTCTTTGGTCTTATGGCCCTTTTCATAATGTCCATGTTTTCGCTCTTTGGATTAATGCCAAACGCTAAAGCCATTATTTCAGGAAGGTGAATCACTGGAATTTCCAACTTCTCTTCTCTATCTCTATTAATCTTCCGCTCGTGAATGTCATATTGATTGGTACAAGCTGGACACACAGTAATCATTGCGTCTATTTCGTTCTTTTCTAAATCTTCAAATTTCAATTCGCATAAATCGTCGCCAATTTGCTCGTTTAATCTTGCGCAAAATCCGCAGCAAGTAACTTTTTCTGCATATTTCACTGCTTCCGCTCCCAAGAGCTTAATAATGGTATCCATTAATTCTGGGCGCTCGGGATCGTCAAATTCTAATATTTTACTCGGTCGTATAAGGTGACATCCAGGATGGGAAGCAAGTCTTATGCCTTCTAAGGGTACGCTTACGGCAGCTTTAATTTTTTGCATCATTTCTTCTTCTACAAGTAATTCTGCTAAATGATATACCTTAGAAGTTCCCTTGTATTCGTAACCAATTCCCTTTAATACTTTATTAATCTCGTCTTTGTGCTTAGGCTCTCTTTCGAGCATTACACGAACTGTTTTTAAAGTTTCGAAACATCCCGAACAGACTGTCAAAATGTCTAATCCCATCTTTTCCGCCAGACAGAGATTTCGCGCACCTAAAGTTAACCATGTTTCAATTCCTAACGATTGAATTGCAACTGGTTCTGGGCAACAACTTGCTCCTTCGATTTCTTTTAATCCTATTTTTAAAGTCTCGCATACGGCTCTTGTTGCTGCTTCTAAATGTGGATACCTTAACGGGATAGTACAACCTAAGAAAAATGCGTAGTCAGTCATGTTTTACTCTCCTCCTTTAGTGTTTTGGCATCTTCCAGCACTTTTTTAAGACCAGTCTCCTTAATTATATACTCTACTTCTTCTAATTTTGGTGTCACTATCTGA
>JAHQWX010000246.1 GCA_029856375.1 Promethearchaeia archaeon
TCCGAAAAAGAATTATTTAACGAGTTGAAAGGTAAGGACATTTTGAACGATATAAACACCTTAAAGTACCATTTAGACTATTTGGAGAAAGGTTATTGTATAGAAAAAATCAAAGATATAAACTCGAAGAATGCAGTTTACAAAATAACTCAAGAAGGAAATGTAGTTGATTACTTATAATCCTTAAAAAGCGGTTAAAAATAAAAGAAAAAAAGAATAATTTAGCGCTTAATTACAGTGGAAACCCAGTCCATGTACCCAGCTTCGTCTAAGACCTTAGGTGCTTCTTTATAGAAGGCGCCTACCGATTCTTTTACGAATTGTGCAGCTACGGGATGAAACATCATTGCTAAATCTAATCCAACTATTGTTAAGGAAAGAGCATTGAAAATTTCCCAAATTGGACCTCTGTATTGTCTTAAACCCCATTCTGGAACTTTATTTTCGCTCATCCAAGCTTCTCTTGCACCCCAAGCGTTTGTGGTTCCTCCAGAAATCGGGAACGCAAGATTATCTTCCCCTAGTAATCCCGCGATCCTCATTCGTTGATACATTGAAAATGAATATTCTAGACCATAGCCGAGCGTTGCGCAAGTTGGATCCATTACTATTCTATCCCTAGCAAGTCCCAATTCCATCGAGTCTTTATTTATTTTAATTTGATTATTCATATCGAGCGATGTCCAGAGAAGACAATTGTGGTCGTGTTTCACGGCAAGAGGAACAACTTCTTCCCATGTCGCTTTATCTGCTGCTGATAACATTAATCGTTCGCTTTCAGAGATTTCAGCGGTTACTTTAAATAATTCGATATCTTTTTCTTTATTCCCAGAGCACCCAATAATAATTGGAACTTTAACTTGTTGAAGCATTTCTTCTAATATCTTTCTTGAATTCTCCACTGGAGCGTCTTTTAAACCAGGATCGATTGATAAAGAATGAAAGGTTATGCAATCTGCACCAAATTTATCAACTGCAAATTTTGCCCACGCGATGGGATCTGCTAAAACATCTTTATACTCTTGTTTAATAGGTTTAGGAAGCATCATGTCGGCTCCCATGTCAAATACATCGTATGTGACAACTGGGGGATGAGGATTTCTTTTATCTATTCCAAGGAAGTTATAAAATGGAGGGACGACTTCTCCTCCCAATGTCACCTTGTTGCCATTGGACCTAACAAATTCGATTGTTTCAATTTTCCCGGAATAAGAGATTTCCCCAAGTTGTAATACTGCTTCTGTCCATTCTATTGGTCCTTTTGCCCTACCAATACCGGGTAAAGCTGCTCCAACCGCGCTCGTAACCATTGCAGGCAGAAATTCTACTTCCAGCTTTTCAGCAAGTAGGTCTACATCTTCTAGCTCGAGTTTTTCAGTGTCCTTCATCAATTCTGCTAGTTTTTTGGATAATTCTTCAAACGACAATTTAATATCTCCGTAATTTTTAGTTAAGAATCAATAATTATATTTAGAAAATTGATGAAAAAAATATAAAATTTCTTTTTTCTTTCTTCTACAAATTCTTAATTATCAAGTTTCAATTTGCGCTTTTTGAGAAGAATTACAGTTATTGCTATAATAGTAATGGTTGTAATGGTTCCAAAAAATTCTAATGGAAACGAGTTGATGAGTGGTAGGTAATATCTGCCAATTTCTTTATTAGAATATACTCTTATCAAATTCGTACTTTTATTGTACACAATTATTTGTATATAGTACAATTGAGTCTCGTTTGCAGTATAAGTAAGTTGCGGCTCGAATCCTTCCGATACTACAATCGCTAAATCGTATATTTTTGTGCTGTATGTCCCATTTAAATACTTATTGGAAGAAGAGGGTCTTGTGTTAAATAAAAATAGGGAATAATTTAATTGATTTTCGCTCGAACAGTTTAAAATAATTGTTTCACTTTGATTTAAGCTTACTAAGTAAAATATCGACCCGTTATTTTCTACTTCTTGTAGGTCTTCATAGGAATACGCTCTATGCACTGATAAAGCACACAATAGGCCGAGAATTGCAACACTTAAAAGAAATTTAACTTTTTTCATAACCGTATTGGTTTCTTTTTAATTCTAATACTATAATATTTGGTTTATAAATATTATATTTTATTTCTATTCTCTTAATAAATTTTTAGCGTAATTTACCAATCCTTCCGAAGCGATAATATCTTGTAAAAATTTCGGGATTTTTTTAATCTCAAAGATTTGATTTATTGAGATGTTTTTTAGAGAACCCGTATCAAAATCAATTTCAAGTACATCACCATCTTTAAGATTTTCAATACCATCAAATTCAATGAGAGTAAGTCCAATGTTGATAGAATTTCTAAAGAATATACGCGCGAAAGTAGGTGCTATAACGCAATCTATTCCAGAAGCTTTTATTGCGATTGGGGCGTGTTCCCTGCTTGAGCCACTCCCAAAATTCTTTCCCGCAATGAGAATAGTGGCGTTTAATTTCTCTCTTTTCTCTTTAAATTTATAGTCGAAATCTTCGAAACAATGCTCGGCTAAATATTCAGGTTCGCTTTTATTTAAGTACCTTGCAGGGATTATTAAATCTGTGTTTATATTTTCATCGCTATATTTTATCACAATTCCTTTCATAAAAATCACCAACTAATTCTTTAAAACGCTTTCTGGAGAACAAATGTTTCCTTCTATCGCAGAAGCTGCGGCTATTGCGGGATTTGATAGGTAAACTTCGCTCTCGACATGTCCCATCCTTCCCATAAAATTTCTATTCGTAGTAGAGATAGCTTTTTCTCCCGCTCCCAAAATCCCCATATGTCCACCTAAACAAGGTCCGCAAGTAGGTGGCGATACTATCCCTCCAGCATTTAAAAATATTTCAATTAAACCCTCTTTTAACGCGTTTAGAAAGATCTGAGGCGTACCTGGGATGATAATACATCTCACATGGGAATTTACTTTTTGGTTCTTTAGTACTTTTGCCGCAATCCTTAAATCTTCGAGCCGTCCATTCGTACAACTTCCAATTACTGCTTGATCGATGCTTATTTCCATGCCTTCAGCTTCAGAAATCGGTTTTGAATTTTCTGGTAAATGAGGAAAAGCGACCTGAGGTTCTATTTTATCGCAGTCAAATTCAATAATTTCGCTGAATTCGGCGTTTTTATCGCTTTTATAAACCTTGAGCGGTCGAGAAGTTCTCTTCTCTATGTATTCAATCGTTTTTTCGTCTGACTCAATAATTCCGTTCTTACCTCCCGCTTCTATTGCCATATTGCATATAGTAAATCTACTTGCCATACTAATGTTTTTGATCACCACTCCTGTAAATTCCATTGCTTTATAAGTTGCACCATCCACGCCAATCTGTCCAATTGTGTATAATATTAGGTCCTTCCCTAATACCCAATTTTTCAATTTACCCGAATAGACAAATTTAATGGTCTCAGGTACTTTTAACCATGTTTTCCCAAGTGCCATTGATACACCTAAATCAGTCGAACCCACACCCGTCGAAAACGCTCCTATAGCACCATACGTACAAGTATGCGAATCTGCTCCTATAAATAGATCTCCGGGGACTATCAATCCCTGTTCGGGAATAAAACAATGTTCAATTCCACACCGTCCAACTTCGTAATAATGAGTTAATTGATATTTTTTTGAAAACTCCTTAAGGACTTGACATTGAATAGCTGACGCAACATCTTTATTAGGGGTAAAATGGTCTGGGAGCAGAATTATTTTATCTCTATCGAACACTCCTTTTTTGGTGCCATGAATCACTTTGTAAAACTCTTTGATTGCAATGGGTGCTGTAATATCGTTTCCAAGGCACCCGTCTAAGTTTGCTAAAATGAAGTCCCCGGGCGATACTTCTTTTTTATCGCAATGCGCTGCGAGTATTTTTTCCGTTATTGTTGATGGCATTTAAATTCTGTAATTATTAATCTTTTATATAATATAATATATTTTACAATTTGATGATGGAAAAATTTGCGATTGATTTTTTAGCTATCTTTAAATACCATGGAATTGGCAACGATTACATAATAATTAACGACGAAGAATATCATATTCCTGAGGAGAAAAAGTCTCTTCTCGCTAAAAAATTATGCGAACGATATTATTCGGTTGGTGCAGACGGATTAATTTTCGTAGGTTATTCTGATAAATATGACATTAAAATGAGGAT
>JAHQWX010000247.1 GCA_029856375.1 Promethearchaeia archaeon
GTTGAAATAACGCAGGAAGATGGAACACAAGTCGAAACTTTGTACGATTATGTACTTATGTTAGGAGATAAAGAATCCGAAATAAAAATCCCCAATAACGAATCGTAAAGGATGTGAAATCATTTGCCTACAGAAACGCAGAAAGCCAGAGTCGAGCAATTAAAGAAACAAGCTCAAGCATTTGAGGAGGATTGGAAAAATCCTATGCGAAAGCCGTATTTAGAGAAGGTAGTGCTCAACATAGGTGCTGGTACTGGAGGGGAAGAATTAGAACGCGCAACACAAGTCTTGGAAGATATCACAAATCAGAAAGCAGTTAGAACAATCGCTACTAAATCTGTAAAAGAATGGGGGATTAGACAAGGCGTAGCCATTGGTACTATGGTTACGATTAGAGGAGATAGAGCCGAAAAGTTATTAAAAAGACTCTTAATTGTGTATAATAATAGAGTATTGCGAAGAAGTTTCGACGACCGCGGAAATTTCTCGTTTGGTATAGACGAACACATTTCTATTCCTGGTATAGACTACGATAACACAATCGGAATATGGGGTTTAAACATCTCTTGTCGTATTGTGAGAAAGGGAATGAGAGTAAGAGAACGCAGGAAAAAAAGAACGAGAATCGCAAAATCTCACTATGTTTCCAGAGATGAGGCCCAATACTTTATGAGAAAATTCTTTAAAGCAAAATTAGTTGATCGATTAGAAATGGAATATATTTAGAAGGGTGAAAAGAATACCAAAAAATTATAAATACGGAAGAGGCCAAAGAGTGTGCCGAAGATGTGGAACTCATAGAGCAATTATTAGGCGTTATAACCTAAATATTTGTCGAAGATGCTTTCGCGAAGTGTACGGTTCTCTTGGTTTTCATAGATACGAATAATAATTTTGAGGTTAAAAAAAATGCCAAATACTTTAGCAGATGCATGCATTCAAATAAAGAACGCCGAGGCGGCAAGAAATAAGAGTTTAATTATTACTCCAGCTTCAAATTTACTTCAAAGAATATTAAGAATATTTCAAGCCCATGCCTATATTGGTGAATTTGAAAAGTACGAGGATGGGCGTCAAAATAAATTTAAAATTAACCTCCTTGGAAAAATTAATAAATGCAAAGCAATTGTGCCAAGATTGAATGTAAAAGTTTCTCAATATGAAATGTTTGAAAAACGTTTTTTACCCGCAAAGAATTTTGGCTTAATCATTGTGTCTACTAGTGAAGGAGTAATGATACATAAAGAGGCTAAAAAGAAAAATCTGGGAGGGATTTTACTAGCGTATATTTATTAAAACAAAAAATAACAGAGCTTGAAAAAATATGGTGAAATATGCACTCTTAGAAGATACATTGGAAATCCCCGAGGAGGTGGATCTTAAACTAGAAGATCATAACATCATAATCGTAAAAGGACCAAAAGGCTCCATTAAAAAAGATTTTTCTCACGCCCGAAATATTAAAATTGAATTAGAAGGGAAATCAAAACTAAAGTTTACTTCCAATTTTCCAAAACACAAAACCATAGCGCTAATTAACACCATAAAAAGCTTAATAAATAATTCAATAAAAGGAGTACTTCAAGGTTATACTTATAAATCAAAAATTTGTTATAGCCACTTTCCCATAAGCGTTGAGCTCAGAGGAAGTCAATTACATATAGTAAATTTTAACGGTGAAAACGCAGCAAGGAAGGTAAAAATTCTTGATGGTATTGAAATTGGTGTTGAAGAAGAAGATGTTCTTATTCAAGGTGTCGACAATCAAGTCGTCGGTCAAATGGCAGCCAACATTCAAAGAGCTTGTAAATTGAGGAAAAAAGACCGAAGAGTATTTCAAGACGGTATTTATGTTTATGAGAAATTACTCGGAGATGAAGTTTTTTGGCGAATAAAATAAAAGGAGATTTCGAAAATGATTAAGGATAAAGACAGACTGATGAATTACAGGAAACATTTAAAGAAAGTGCGACCTTCTTTTCGAAGGGTCGAATCTTGGCGTTATGTTAGAGTTAAGGATTCGTGGCGAAAAGCACGAGGTATAGATTCAAAAACGCGTGAAAAAAGGAAATCTGGTGTTAAATCTCCCAATATAGGCTATAGATCGCCAAAAGCTATAAGGCATCTCCATCCATCGGGATTTATTGAAGTTTATGTAATTACTCCGAACGACCTCGAAGGATTAAATCCAAAAATTCACGCAATAAGGATAAGTGGTAAATTAGGTGCCAAAAAAAGACTCCAATTAATAGAACTTCTCAACGAAAAGGGATTTAAAATTCTAAATCTTGGTGTTTCCCAAAGAGAACTTGAAGAATTGGAAGGTATTGCGGAGAGAGGTGCCGCTCTTCTCGATGAAGAACTAGAGATTGAAGCAGAACTGGAAGAAGATGAAGAATATCAAGAATTAAAAGAATTAGCATCAAAATTAAAAAAAAAAGGTTAGACTGAGGGATTTACATGAATTTAAGCGCACAAAAAAGAATGGCAGCTGAAATACTCAAGTGCGGAGAAAATAGGGTTTGGTTTGATGATTACTTCATGGAAGATATTAAAATGGCTATTACACGAGAGGATATTAGGAGTCTAATTAAAGATGGAATAATAAAGAAGAAATATAAAAAAGGAATAAGTAATTATCGAAAAAATTTAAATCACGAGAGAAAAAAGAAGGGAAGGGCAAGAGGTTATGGATCCCGGAAAGGGAAAAAAGGAGCAAGAGCACCAAAAAAGAGGTTATGGATAAAAAAGATACGTCCAATAAGAAATAAACTAAAAGTAATGAGAGATCGGAAGGTTATAACAAAATCAACATATCGGGATTTGTATAAGAAGGCAAAAGGTAACATGTTTTCTGATGTTGCTCACTTAGAACGCTACATTAGAGATAAAAACTTAACAAAGAGGGGCATATAAATGGCAAAAGGACCTAGATATAAAATCCCCCAAAGAAGAAGAAAAGAAGGAAAGACTAATTACCATAAACGAAAGAAGTTATTAATTTCGAAAAAAAACAGATTGGTGATTAGGGCGTCGAATAACAATGTAAATGTTCAATTCGTGAAATCTAAATTAGGAGGAGACATAATAATAGCTTCTGCGCTTTCAAAAGAATTGGTAAAGAAGTTTGCTTGGCAATTAAGTACGGGAAACCTACCCGCGGCATATTTAACTGGATACATGGCCGGAATAAAGGCGATAAAGAACAAAATTAATAACTTAGTTTTAGATTTAGGTATTGCAAATCACTTTCACAGGCAATTAGCAGCATTTAAAGGCGTTTTAGACGCTGGGTTAGATATCCCTCACCGAGAATCTTTCTTTCCAGAAGGTTTTGAAAAAAGGATAGATGGAAGCCACATTCAAGATTATGCGAAAAAGTTGGCTGAAAAGGACGAGGAGAAATATAAATTACGATTTTCAAATTACCTTAAAAAAATTGATCCATTAAAAATCACGAAAATATTTAGTGATACTTTAAATAAAATTAAAAATACAGCTTAAAAATATTTTAAAAAGATTGGTACTTAAAAAATGTCTGAAAAACTGCGCGGTCCTAAAAGAGTAGAAGTGGAGTGGATTCCACAGACTAAATTAGGAGAAATGGTTCAACAAGGATTGATCACATTAGACCAGATTTTCCACGATAATCTGGTTGTTAAGGAGAAAGAAATATTCGAGATGCTTCTGCCAAACCTCGAAGAAGAAGTAATTACGATTCGAATGGTCCAGCAAATGACACGATCAGGACAACGCAGTAGATTTAAAGCTGTGGTAATCGTTGGCTGCGATGGATATATTGGATTTAGCTCTGCAAAAAGTCCAGAAGTGGGACCGGCGATTCGAAAAGCGATTACAAAAGCAAAATTAAGTATAGTTCCCGTATTAAAAGGCTGCGGTTCCTGGGAATGCGACTGCGGTGGGCACCACTCAGTACCTTTCAAGGTCTCAGGAAAATGTGGAAGCATTCGAATAACGCTGATACCCGCACCATCAGGAACTGGGCTAGCTTGTGCAGACCATGTGAAGAGCGTATTGAAGCTAGTTGGCGTAGAAGATGTATGGAGTAGAACTAAAGGAGATACAAGGACTAGTGAAAATCTTGTGAAAGCAACTGTTGATGCAATAAAAAACGCGCATAAAATGATGCTGGCAAAATAATATACAAAAAATAA
>JAHQWX010000248.1 GCA_029856375.1 Promethearchaeia archaeon
TATTAACTACGCCCGATATTTCTCAATTTTTCTTGGAAGCAGTTGGATTAAAGAAAGTAAAGGGAATGGAAAGCTTATCGTTGTTTCCCGCGATCGAAGACAAAAATTCTCATATTGATTCCATTCATGATATGATTTTCATCGGAGCTTTTCAATTAAGGGCAGGATGCAGGACTCCACGATGGAAATTCATCGATAATCGGGGAGAAAAAGGAGGAAAGGACGAATTATACGATATGGTTGTTGATCCCGAAGAAAAAAATAATGTTATTGACGAGCAACCTGAGATTGCAGACGCTTTATGTAAAGATGTGTACGAATTCGGTAGGCAATGGGCACGCCAACTAGCCTTTAGAGACCATCCGCTAACACCATTTGCTAGAATTAAAATAGAAAAAACTATGGGAAGAAATTTCCAAAAATTAATGAATAAATGGAGAGATTAAAGAAATGAAAGAACTTATTGAAGCATTAGGCGAATCTATTAGTGGTGAAGCGTTTGCCAAGCAAAAATATGAATTATTTTCCGAAAAGGCGCTTGGAGAAGAAGATTTAATGTGCGCTAATTTATTTAAAGCGTTAAGTTTCGCAGAATCGATTCATCTTAATAATCATTTAAACGCATTGAATAAAATCGCTGGGACATCAAAAAATTTTGAGGATATTACTAAAATTGACGAAGACGAGTTAAAAGACCTAGTAAAAAGCACGCTGGTAAACCTTCTTAACGCCCGCGTAAATGAAACATTCGAATTTAAGAAGAAATATAAGAATTTTGTTAAGTTGGCAAAAAAAGAAGACCAAGAAGTTGCAATGTTATCCTTTACTTACGCTCGAATGGCGGAAAAAGCACACGCTGAATTATTAAATAATTGCTTAAAGGCAATTCATGCAACAAAACCAATGGAAGAAATAGATTTTTTTGTGTGTAAAAATTGCGGAAATGTAATGGATGCGATTCCATCAAAATGCCCAATATGTGAGAAACCATCAAAATATTATGAGAAAATTACTATTTAATAATTATAAAAGAGAGATTGATAAAAATGAGACCTCCTATATGTATAATATGCGATAAAGATTTTAGAGATTCAGATGAAGGCGGAGTAATTTATTTTAAAAAACGCAAATCTGATAAAAAATGGACAGAAATGATGGAAAAGAAAGGAATGGTCGGCCATCCTCCTTACGCTGAATGGTTTTGCGGAGAACATTTCGAAAGCGCGAAAGCCTTGGAACATTTGCACATTGACGAAGCGCTTAAAATTTTAAGTAAAAAGTTCAAGATCAAATGAAGTTTCTCAAGAAAAGTTCGTATTTCTTCCAAAAAATTGATGAATTTAAAATTAATCATGAACTCGTTAGCGTGTAACGAGACTAATATATTTATTAGGTAGCTCCCCTCTTATTTATAAATATAAAAATTACTATATAAAAGGTAATAACCCAGGAATTCCAAACGCAGATAGAATAAATTCAATTCCCAAATATAATAATATTAATGCGAAGATTTTTTGGAGTTTTGAACCAACCTTAATAAGTTTTACGAGAAATCTCTGTTTAATTTTTCCCATTGTAGATCCAATAATAATATAAGGAATCATAATACCTAAAGCATAAAGAAAAAAAAGTACTATTCCTGCTAAAAAACTCTCTTGATTCGAAGCTACTGCAAGAATTGAAACATAGATAGGAGTAATACATCCAATCCACGTTGATCCTAACGAGAAACCCAGAAAAAATGACCCAAAATAACCTTTATATTTAAATTCATCATAGTTTAACGATATAGATCCACTAGATTCGCTATTTTTATTTGATTTGTTTAAACTTGTTTCATTTTTTTTAGAATTGGAATTTTGTACTTTATCGTAAATTGGTGTTTTTCGCGTAATCTGTTTAGAAAAAAACAGATATACCGAAAAGCATATTATAATAATACCAGAGAATAATTTTAGCCAAAAAGTATATGATATAAATCCCGTAATAATGATAAATAAAGTAGCAATAATTGAATACATTAAACAAAAACCTACTGAGAATGAAATACTTATTATTATGCTATTTTTAGTTGATTTTGCTTGAGTTCCAATGTAAGTAAGAAATGTTGGTAAAGTAACTAAATTACATGGAGTTAAAAAAGAAATAATTCCTCCAATAATTGCTAACAGAAAGAGAACGATATCAACCATAATCTAACAATTAATCTTTATTTAATATTTATAATTCATTTATACTAATAACTCGTTGATTTTGCTTTTTATATTCTCGTAACTTCCTTCGACTGAGCCAACCATTGTTTTGACAATATTTCCATTTTGATCTAAAATTTTTGTAGTAGGTACAGCTTGAATATTGAAATTACTACTAATAGTATATGTAAAATCATCACGTACAATATTCCAATTAGAATTATAATCTAACTTCCAAGAATTTAAACCAGCCGTTGAATCTGAAGGTTCAACGCTAATGGGAATTATTAAAACTTGGCTGTTAGAATAATCATTATCAATATCTGCTAAAATATCTGCTTGAGATGGGCATGCGGGACAATTTAAATCAAAAAATAATAAAATAACAATTTTTCCTTGATGATCCGCTAATTTAATCGTAGCTCCATCGATTGTTGTGAATGTCAAATCGGTTTGATATGTAGGTGGGCTATAATCATTCTCGTTTCCGCTACCATCTCCATTCTCCTCTCCTACACTGCCTCCCCCTCCACTACCTCCTCCTCCAACATCTTGGTTGTTTAAATCATTTAAATAAACAACAAAAACTCCAATAATTGTAACAACCCAAACGGCACTAACCATTATAATGACATGGGTCGTTTTGAGTTTTTTTTTACTCTTCTTAACTGCAACACTTCTTTGTCGTCTCCTTCTCGCATCTCGTTCTTCTTTTGGGTTATATTTTGGCATGATATCTGGTATTTATTCACAATATTGAGTTCTGAATTTAATAATTCTTTAAATTTTACAAGTATTTTTAATAATCGGCTCAACATTTTTGAGAATTAATTTTTTTTTTAAAAAACCTCCTAAATCGATTTGGTATTCGTCTAACTTTCCATATATTTTGAGAAATTGTTCTGTTAAAATTAGGGTTAAATTTCCATCAACAACTTTCTCAATATTTCTATATTTATCTATATCTTCACTTTTTATATGAGTAATATTCGCATCATAGATTTGGGTACAAGGCTCTTCAATAAGAGTAACATCAACTAATAAATTGCCAATTCCTTTTTTCCTTAAATACCCTTCAGATTCTTTTGTTAATGCAATAAACATTTTTGTATAATTACTAGTTAATGAATAATTATTTAAAACTTATTTTAGCTTATCCAGGTTTCAAATTTAAGAGTCGATTTTAACTAACATCTTCGTATTTAGATTTATTATATCAACATCTATTATACCTTGCGACATATTCTTTGTCGGATGAGGTATTTAATGATAAATAGCTGCTTACTAACTCATAGAAATTGGTAATAATTCATTATTGCTCGAAAGAATGTAAGTTATTTTAATAATAGTAAAAGTATAAAACCAGTTAATAAAACGAAGTTGGTGTATATGTAATTTGTTTGCTTTTTTTTAAGGTCGAGTTTCTTCCATTAATTTGAAGAACTTAAAGTTCGACCTAAATTCGTTAGCGTGTACCGACATCATTGTATTTATCTGGTATCTTCTCTCTCTACAGAAGTTTTCTACACGGTCAATCGATCGATTAATTACTTCAACTGGAATCTGGCTAGGATTAGGATCCCCGGGACCAAGCCACCAATCGCCCGTAATCATAGTCCCTCGAAATACTATTAAAGTATCGCTCCAACTATGTTTGGGAGCTTGTATTAAGTATAATGGCTCCCCTCCCAAATGAGTTTCAAACAATTCTCCTTTGAAACAACAGATGGGTACGCCTTTATGAATAGTTGAAGGTTCTTGATTATACCCGCTTTCAAGATCTTCTGCAGAAATAAATTCAATTAGGCTTCGCTTGCGGAAAAAATAAGAATTTACGACTATTGGAATATCGGGAAATTTTTTATGAAACTGTGGATGAGTGCTGAAATGATCGCTATGATTATGCGTTGCTGTCATAAATTTTAATCGCAATTTTTCGCTTTCGATGTATTCTCCAC
>JAHQWX010000249.1 GCA_029856375.1 Promethearchaeia archaeon
TCCCTTGATTAGCAATATCCAACGCCGCATTTAAGCCAGCTATACCTCCACCTACGACAAGAGTCGATTTTTCGATAGGTATGATTTTCGTAGGAACTATTTCTAATCTTTTCGCTCGCTCGTATCCCCCTTGACTCAATATTTTTGCCTTTTCCGTTCCAGAGAGTTTATCTTCTGTTATCCAAGAACACTGTTCTCGAATATTTACCATCTGGAAATAGAATTTACTTAATCCTGCTTCTTCTAAGCTTTGTCGATAAATCGGTTCATGGGTTCTAGGAGTTCAAGCTGCTGCAATAACCCGGTTAATTCCTTTTTCTTTAATATCATCCATTATTAATTTTTGTCCTTGCTCCGCGCATAAAAAACTAAAAGTTTCTACTGTTTCAATTTCATCAAATTCCTTCATATATTCCGCCACATTTGCGCAGTCTACTTTATTGCTTATGTTAAGGCCTCACTGACAGATATAGTAGCCAATTTTTAAGTCTTTTTCTTTTCCAATGCTTTTATCATTTTCTTGCAAAACCTTTTCACATCAACTCGATTTTTTGATTTTATTAGAGTTATTCTACGAATTAGTTAAGAACTTGATTATTTTTATTTTTAATAATCTTATCTCAATTCTTTTTTTCAATTTGATAATTCTATTTATTTAAATTTACTTTAATTATAATTTTTATCGCAAAATATATTTAAAATATTTGTTGTTATCAAATAAAGCAAAAAGTGAATAAAAATTGTAATTTAAAATAAAAATTCTTCGATTCCCATTTATGGAAGCCGACATTATTTCTTAATACCAATAAAAATATAAATCAAATTTTCGAAAAATATTAATAAATCAAACAAATCTTTTCAAGATTGGAAATAACTTTATATATAAAAATGTATAATACTCCCCAAGAAATCTACAACAATAGAAATAAAATTGGAAAGAAGCAGTCGATAGAACTGCTAATTAACCAAATTAATTCTAGTAATAGAGCTGAAGTTAGAAAACTTGCAGTCAAATATTTTGGAGAAATTGCGGATGAGGAATATTCCGATGTATTGGAAAATGTTTTACTTTCTGACAAATCAGATTTAGTCAGAACTGAAGCAGCCATTGCGTTAAGACGATTTAAAACTGAAAAGATCTTAGAACCATTGAAATGGATTGTCTTAAACGAGAAAAATCTCAATTTAAAGAAACAATCTTTGATTTCAGTTCAAAATATCTGCAATCCCAACGATGAAATCGAATTTTTTACAAAAACATTGGCAAGTGATTCTAAAGAAATTCGAAAAATCGCAATTGAGTCCATATTACTAATTGAGCCTTCTGATAGAATTAAAATTATCGTGGACAATATTAAAATAAAAAAACCCGCGATAAGAATTGAATTCTTAAATGTTTTAAACGATTCTTTATCAAATCTATCGTCGTCCCATATTATAGAAAAAGTTACTAAAATTCCTGATTATCAAACTAAGCTAGTAGGCAGGTTAATAAAATTTCTTAAAAAAACAGACCCTCAGATCGTCGAGCTTTCATCTAAGATCTTAACAAAACTAAAGAATCTAGCAGTAGAAGAGCTATTGGAAGCTTTAAATGACGAAAATTACTTGATCAGAAAAAACGTAATTATTATATTAGGAAATATTAAAAACAAATATGTAGCAAAGGTTTTAGCTCAGAAGCTTGACGATATCTATAACGAAGTAAATATAAGCTGTATCGAAGCACTAGGTAAAATTGGGGATGAATCCGCAATTGAGCCGCTATTAAATATTTTAGACATCGAAGACGAGAGTTTTGAATTCGTAGATTACGATTTAAAATGGTATGTAATTGAAGCAGTTAAGAATATCTACCAAAATAATCCATCAATTCCATTAGATATTCTCTATAATTACTTGGATACTGACAAAAACATTTTTAAAGAAAATATCCCAATAATTATAGGTGATATTAGGAATACAACAGCTATAAGAAAATTAATAGCGCTGTTAGAAGACCCGCACCTAGAAATAAGAAAAAATGCGATTATTGCTCTGGGGAAAATTTGTTCCAAACAGTGTATTAATCCAATTGTAAAGATTTTTGATAAAGATACATATTGGTTGTTGAAGAAAGTTGCAATTGACGCTATCGATAGTATATGTGAAAATGCAATTGATGACGAAGCATTTATAGAAGAAGTGGTACAACACATAACTAAACTTCTCGATGATGAGAATCCAACGGTGCGAGCCAGCGCAGTAAGTTTTTTAGGAAATTATGGAAATGGAAAAGTTCTAGAGTATTTATTAAGGTGCGTGGGCGATTTTCATGGCAAAGTCCGGCTTTTAGCAACCAATGCGATTAAAAAAATAGAGAAAAAGATAGAAGACGAAAACCAAGACGACGAGGATTAAGTAATTCGCTCTTTTTCTCGCATTATTTCAAAGCATACATCAAAA
The DNA here is from genome assembly GCA_029856375.1 of Promethearchaeia archaeon. Lineage (GTDB taxonomy): Archaea > Asgardarchaeota > Lokiarchaeia > Sigyniarchaeales > SOKP01 > 6H3-1. The sequence goes on from JAHQWX010000249.1 coordinate 2,446, forward strand.
AAAATTATTTTTAATAACCAATTTTCCAAGTTTAATAATTTTTTTTAATGATCAAGAATTTTTTTACATAGTTCTATTAATAGCTCAAACAAAGTAAAGGTTTTTGACAGTGACTAATGAGTTAAATAACGAAAAATCCTCTAAATACGATTATTCCTTCGAATACATTAAAAAAAAATTAGAAGGATCAAAAGATTCATTTGGAAAACTAGTTAAGGAAGTAATAAGAACAGGAATTTGTTCGCAATGCGGAACATGCGCCGCAATCTGCCCAGTCTTAGAATGGGATCCGATTCTAGGAGAACCTCGTCTAGTAGGTCGATGTTCTGGTTGTGGGATTTGCTATAATAATTGTCCCAAGGTTATCTCGGATCCTATCGACCTAGTTGGGGAATTCAAAGCTGGATATGTTACAAAAACGGGAATACCAGAAGTTGTCGGTGCGCAAGATGGTGGAACAGTAACTAGCCTTTTGTGTTATTTATTTGACGAACATTTAATAGATGGAGCGGTAACGACAAAAAAAGATCCAAATAGACCTTGGGTTCCAGTTGCTCAATTGATAACGACTAAAGAAGAAGCGATCGAGTCTGCCGGCTCTATTTACTGCCACTCTCAAACAGTCGATGCTTTAATGGACGGTGTAAGAAACGACATTCGCTCTGTCGCGTTTGTTGGAACTCCATGCAATATAGATGCGGTAGCAAAAATGGAGAATAGCCCTTCTGGAATGCTTAAATATTTTATGAGAGCACATGTGTTAAAAATCGGTCTTTTTTGTATGGATTCCTTTTCTCACGAAGCATTATATCCATTCTTTGAAAAAGAAGGCATTGATTTAAGGGAAATCACAAAAATGGATATCAATAAAGGAAAATTTTTCCTATTCCGTGGAGACGACGAAGTTAAATCTTATAAAATCAAAGAACTTGATAAGTTTAAAGCCTCAAGTTGCAATTTTTGTACAGATTTAGCAGCGGAAAACGCAGACATCTCGGTAGGATCGGTTGGAAGTGGGCCAATGAAAAACACAACCCTCGCACGAACCGGTCTTGGAGTAGAAATTATGGACGACGCGATTAAAAAGGGCTATATAATCGCAGAACCATTCTCAGTTTCGAATTTAAACTCAGTGCTATATCTTGCTAGGTTGAAAAAAGTAATGCAATATAATGTGAAAGCTCGAAGGGTGTTTATTGTTAGCGATATGGATAGAGAAGAACCTTTCGAAGAACTTCCTGAATTAAAAGAACAAGTTGAAATCGCAAAACCATTTGGAGCAAGAAGAATGCTGAGAGTCGATCAGAAAATAAACGAAGCCAAAACTGGAGTTAATATCGCAATCAAAAATGTAGTTGGATTCTTACTTGAAAAATTAGATGTCAGAGTTGCCACTGTTGAAGATATATTTGAAAAGAGACCGTGGAAGGCAGATATTAAGGAGCTGTATCCATTCGAATCAATACAGATTCAATACCCTATTGAAATAAAAGATGGTAAGCCAGCGCTTGGAGAAATAATTATTGAAATTTTTTCCGATACATATGGGAAGATATTTTCTAGAAAATACGATTTAGGACCTAAAGAAAAGTAGAATTGAGGTATTAATTTAAATCTAATCGAGTTAAATGAGGTAAAGAAAAAAGATGAAAATCTCGCTTGTAGGACTTTCGGGGTGCGGAAAAACATCTCTTTACTCCGTAG
>JAHQWX010000250.1 GCA_029856375.1 Promethearchaeia archaeon
CCAATCCTTTCAAACAAAGATTAACGAAGAAGCTGTAGGATTATCATTTGACTTTGCTCCGATTCCTTTTATAAAAAAAACCCTCGTAGCGCTAGAGGAACTTAAAGGGAACTTTTCTGATATTAACAAAAAAACTAGCTTCGCGACTTTTATCGATCAGGGAGTTGTATTCCCTTTTCAAGATGATTTTCGAGATAAACGACCAGAAGCTTTATACCGCGCGAGTAATATCAATATTTCTCGATTTACTACTCGATTTCCCTTTTCTTTTAAATTAATTGGTTATTGTCGCGTCGATCCTATGGAAGGACAAAAAGCGGTTAAAGAAGTTAAATATGCTAGGGAAGTTTTAGGCGTGAGAGGATTGAAATTACATCCTCGTTCTGAAGGATGGATTGATAATGTCAACACAAAGGAAGTAGTTGATGTTCTTATTGAAGCTGCAAAACACTCTATGCCGATTATTTTTGACACTCGTGGAAGGCAAACAATCTTAGACTTAAGAGATTTAATCGCAAACACTAGAAGTACAATAAAAAAGACTTCTCCTGATATTTTACCCCATTTTAAAGCAATTATCGGTCATTGCGCGCAGGGAAACGTCGACGACTTCGAAGTTTACGAGGCGATCATTCAACCTAACACCTATGGAGAGTTGTCAATGCTTCACGGTTCTGGAGCGGGTAATTTTTTTGAGAGCTTTAGAAATTGGTACATAAAGAACAATAAGGAGAAGGTAACTGGTAAAAAGTGGTCGGAATTTTTAATCTATGGTTCTGATTACCCTTATTTTGGAGATGTTCACGCAGAAAAACTTATAATTTACATCATTAACAAGCAGTTTTTTGATACTGGTGGGACTCTAGAAGATGCTGAAAACATTTTAGGATTAAATATGCTAAAACTACTGCCAGAATATAATTTAGCTCATATTGAAAAAACTCAAGTGAGCGTAAAATCAACACTAATTCCTAACATCCAAATAGGTCAAATTCCCTCAGAAAAGAATGTTCCTTTAGAAATGGCCACACAAGTTCTTGCCAAATTGTTAGCTAACAATGTAATTGATATTTCGAAATTATGCTTTCAATTTAAAGATACTTACCAGAATTACGATAACGAAGCGCTTATTAGTGCAACATCTAAAACTGATCCTACCAAAGTTATTAATTTGCTGTTCATGAACTTATTATATAACCGATTAACGCTAATCGCACCGCTTGGAAATGGCGTTGAGTGGAAAAAATTTGGATACAAATACTTTAATCTAGAAGACCACGGTCTATTCGAACAAATATTTAGAGAATCGTATCCAATGAACGATATTGATCAAGCATCTAATTTTATTGCTCAGTATTTTCAATAATTCTGATGCAGACTAATTTTTTTCCTTAATTTTTCATTATTGCGTACATGAAAATTGCTTAAATATATATTTACAAATCATTATGAAATTTATATAACCGACTTATGAGTTCTATATAAGGTATTATAGGAATATTTAAAACAAGAGACACGATGAAAGGCATTCTAATAATAGGTTTCAACAAATCTCCCGGGGCTTACATAGATCACCAATATCCCGAGGAAATCACTGAGAAATTAAATATTACTACAGCTGACTTAATGAACGTTTACGCGCTTCATAGAATGAGGCAAATGCAACCCAACTATATTACCATAAAAATAAAGAACATACCCATCGTGAGTTTCTATTCTGGATTTTCGTTCAAACATTATGTTGGGAAACCTGATTTTGCTATTACGATTATTTTAAGTCCTAACGACAATCCTAACGAAGATTATGAGGGATATCTTAGAAGAGTTGCCTTTGAATTATTACCTAAAAGAGAATCCATGGAATTTGAAGATATGTTATTTGATTACTTCGAGGATTTAAAAGCGAGAAATCTCGAACCTTATTTTGAAGAATATAAAGAAGGAGAAGGTAGCACAATCGCCACAATTGAGAATGGATTGGCCGAAGAGAAAGATGATGTTCAAAAAATGGCAGAAGAGAACCTTAAAATCAACGATTTGAGCTTCGATAAACAATTTGAACTTATGGCAAAAGAAGAATTAAAAGAAGAAATTGAAGAACTAAAAAAGCAAATCCAGGAAAAAAATGAAAAAATTAAGGAATTCTCTCAAAAATTCACCGATAAATTGCAGGAAACTTCTTCCACCAGTCAAGCAGATATATTAAAATTGCAGGAAGAACTGGCCGAAAAAAATCAAAAAATCGACGAATGGAGTTCAAAATTAGCTGATATTTCAGAAAAGAATTTCATTTTAATGGAAACCGTGAAAAAACTTACTGAAATGTCCGCTCAGCAAACAGACGATATGGAAAAACAAGGGCAGAAAATAATTGACTTAGAAAAAACAATTACTGAAAAAGATAAATTAATAGAAGAGATCTCAAATAACTTTCTCGAAGCGAAAGGAGAACTAGATAAAATTAAAACAATGCCTCAAAATGTGCAACCTGAACCATCTGAGGTGCAGACTGCGTCCTCTGAAACGGAGGCACCCACATTGGAATCTCTCGATTTAGATTCAAAATCAAGGTATGTAGAAACCATTGCTAAACTAAAAACCGAACTAAAGACAAAAGAACGAGAAAAACAAGAACTCAAAACTACAATAGACATGCTTAAGACGGAAATTTTAACCTTTAAAAAAGATAATAAAATTTTTAGAAGGGAGATAGACCACTATAAAGAAATTATAAAAGAGCACGATCTTCTATAACATCATGAAATTTGAAATCCCGAATTTGATTAGTATAAATTTTTATATTATAATTACAATAATACATACAGAATAAATTTTATAACATTAATTCATAAAATAATCTTAAAGGGTTCAATTTAGAAAAAATTCAAGGAGTTGTGTTGAAATTTCTGTAAATACTAAAAGTTTTGATAAAATCCTCAGCAAAATCATAAAGTCAGAGGGAGGAATTAAAAAAGTAATCCTTGTCGATCGAACTGGACTTACCATTGCGAGTGTATCTAAGTTCTCCTATTTCCCAACCGATGTCGATGGTATTGGCGCAATCGCGAGCGCAGTATTCTGTGCATCAGAGGAACAAGGTAAAAACTTAGAATTGGGTTCTCTTGAAATCGTTACAAGCGAATTCTCTGGCGGAAAGATTTTTGCGTCGTCTTGTGGTAGAGGTGTTTTAACTCTTATATCAGACCCATCCGTGAATATCGGGTTAATTAGGTTGATTCTAAAACGAAGCGGGGACGAATTGAAGGAAATTTTGGACGAATTCCTTGCAGAAATGCCCTCTGAGATGGATTCTGGATTAGATTTGTCGGATTTAGACGAATTAACTCCAGATTAAAAAATTCTTCTCTAAATTTTAGTTTTTATCTGCTTTTCATTAAATTGTGTCTTATTTACTAATTCACTTCTTGTAGTTTTTGAAATAAGAAAACAAGAATAAAAAAAATATTTTTAGATTTTCGCCCTAAAAGCGGTTTTAGTGCTCGACCATTTTTATTTTATTTCCGTTGGCAAATTTCTTAATTTCATCGGTAAAATTAGGTAGAATTTGTAGGAATGGAATTATTGATTTCACAAGTGAGCTAAAACCGTTTTGATTCTCCCCAAAAACAAACATTTTCTCAGGACTTATGTATTTAAAAATTTCAGGTAAAATATTCGTTAATTGAACAGCTAGGAATCTCTCGTCAGCTAAACCCATTGCTTCGACTTGTTCCCTGAAACCCTCAGCCTGAGCGAGCATCTGTTGCTTTACGCTCTCAGCTTCACCTTCAGCCTGAGCAACTAGTTTTTTCTTAATTTCTACAGCTTCACCTTCAGCTTCAATAATCCTTTGTTGCCTTTTAGCGTCTGCGTTAATTTTCATTTTTTCCCTTTCTTGTTCAGCGATTTTAATCTCTTTCTCTTTCTCTTTTAATGCAACTTCCTTTGATACTTCTTCTTGTTCAATACCTAATAGTCGTTCGACTTCCAGTTCTTTCAATTTCGCCTCTCTATTAGACTCAGCATGTGCAATACGTGCTTTTCTTTGTTCTTCTGCTTGTTTTATTGCTTCGAAATTTGCTTTTAAGCTGGGTTCTAAAATGTTTACTTCTTTAATTTCGATACTCTC
>JAHQWX010000251.1 GCA_029856375.1 Promethearchaeia archaeon
ATTGGATATAATACCGTATCTAATTCTTCAAATTTGTCTATTCCTTTTCTCAATTCGGCAATATGCCATCTACAATATGGTCATTTAATACCTCGCAATAAAACAACAACCACATTTTTTTTCCCGGCAAAATCTTTTATGCTAACTATTTCACTTCTTGAATTTGGAAGAGAAAAATTTGGAATTTCTTTACCAATCATTTCAAATTTATCTTTCATATTGTTCTCAACAATATTACGATTAAATATTTTTAGTCTATTAATAAAAAAGGGAATTAAACAATTTTTAAACATTATTTCTAATTTTTATTAGAAATTTACTTACATCGTTTTTATTAAACACATTATAGATGAAATTGGTCGAATTTAGTAAGTTCAAACTTTATTTTTTAATAGTTATTCTATCTTTTGTTCATATTTGCCTATTTTTACTTTTTTATCAAAACCTGTGCTTTCGATGAGATTTTGGACTTCTTTTAAAGCTTCTGGAAAAGCGTGAACAGTTGGCGGAACTCGACTTACTCCATACGACTCTCTTAATACATTATGTTTCTCATTATCAATAGGAACGATATGCCCGGTGTTATACAAAACATTACATACATTCCAATGTGGAGCTAAAATATTGCCCCTCTCAACTGCGATATTTCTTAAAAAAACAATAATGTCTGTAATTGGTATGTTTCGGGGGCATCGCTCGTAGCAAGTATAGCAGGTAGTACACAACCAGAGTTCTTTATCTCTAAGTACTTCTTCTTGCCCTAATATGGCTTTTCTCATAATTTCTCGAGTCCTTAACGCCGTTCTTCTTCCAGATGGGCAACTTGCTGTACAATTTCCACATTGAATGCACGCTCCAATCTCAAAATATCCAGCATCTCGAAGAAGATCCAGAAATTCATCGCTTACTTTTAAAATCCTATCAATTTTAAGGTCATCCACTATTATCGACAACTTCTTCAAGCAATATTTGGATTTCATTTGATTTTAGGAATTTAGTATTCCCTTATTTTAAAACATGATTTAGGTTGAAAAAGAAAAATAGGTTAATTCTTGAAGGATTATTTTTTCTCTTCTTCCTTCTTTTCTTCGTAATTCCCAATTTTTATCTTCTTATCAAATCCTACGCTTTCAATGAGATCTTGACACTCTTTAACGGCTTCTGGGTGTGCGTGAACAGTAGGTGGGATTCGACTCACGCCATAGGATTCTCTCAACTCGTTCCACTTTTCATCGTTAATAGGAACGCCATGGCCATATTGATAAAAAATTTTACATAAATTGAGATGGTTTTCTAAAATATATCCTCTCTGAACCGCTAAATTTCTTAGAAAAATAATTATATCTGTCGTCGGAATGTTTCTAGGACATCGTTCGAAGCAAGTATAACAGGTAGTACACAACCACAGCTCTTTATCTTTAAGCACATCCTCTTGACCTAATATTGCTTCCCTCATAATTTCTCGGGTTCTTAACGCTGTCCTTCTTCCGGATGGACAACTCGCTGTACAATTACCACATTGTATGCACGCACCAATTTCGAGATATCCTGCGTCTCGAAGAAATTCCACGAATTCGTCGCTAATTTTTGTTATTCTATCTTCTTTTAAATCTTCTGCCATTGTTTCTACACCCTTATGTACCATTAATAACCTTTTGTTTAGGAATATAGGCTTCTTGTACAGCGTAATTATTAAAATTTATTGAATAATGGTCTCTCCATTTCGCTTTCACATCTTGCATTAACGCATCCATGAGATTGTCTTCAACTTTTGCTTTTGCCCAAATAGTATCGCCCATCGGAGTTGCTACGACTTCTCCGTCAATTACGACAATTTCGCCCCCTTTAATTGTATATGAAGCGAGCGTAAAAGCTTTCTCGATATCGTCTCCAGAATTTTGAGCTTCAGGATCGAATTTATACATTGATACATCACCGTCTGCTCCTACTCCAAGATGCCCTTTATCCTTTAAACCTAACGCTTTAGCTGTGCCCGAGCGAGTGCATTGAACAAGTTCATAAACGCTCAGATCGGTATCGATTGCTTTTAATCCGGTTTGCGAATCTGCTTTTGGCGATACTACATTTTCCAACATATTCACTCTGGATTTGTGGTCCATTAACCATTTGATTACTCTTGGATAGAACGTGAAGGGCCCGCCGTTAGGATGGTCTGTAGTCATAAAAATTTGTTCCTTATCCTTGACACTCAGAAGCAATTCTAATCCTATCGCCCATTGAACAGCATTAACGGCAACTTTTGGATTAAATATATATGGTACGAGACCTGCACCGCATTCGGATTCGACTTGTGCATTAATCCACTTGCATCCTGGTTTATTCCCCCATGGAGACATCCCGGAAAGGTGGTGTAACGCAAATTCCCATGGGCCATCTCCAGTCATTGTTGTTGTATTTGTGAAAATTACTTGTCCAACATCAATTGTTATATGCTTATGTCCTGCAAGGTATTCTGCTATTTTGTCGGCTGCTGACTCGAAATTCCCCCAATTCGATCCACCATAACAATTAAACTGACAATGCGTGAGATGCATCGTAGTATCTCTACCTTCCGCTGGTTTTATTTTTTCAAGCGTTTTAAATGTTTCAATTGTGTGGGTAAAATTTCCGGGATGACCTAAGTTATTCGCGTGCACATGAATTGTGTGGGGTAATCCTAATCTTTCGTTTGCCGTAGCTAATCCCTCAAGGATTTTTCTTGGAGTAACACCCCAATAGACTACTTCATCGTCTAGAGAACTCACATTTTTGCCCCAAGCCCACGATTCTACTCCTCCAGGATTGACTATTTTAACAGCATAACCTTTAGTTGCTTCTAGTAACCAAGCAACATAAGCGGTAAGCTTGTCGATATCGTTGTTTTTTACATATTGAATAACAAACCAATTGTTACCAAATACCGGAAAAGTTATTTTGTCTTGGATTGGCATATCCATAAACTCCTCGTGAACATGTCTAGCTTCCAATGGAGCCATTGCTGGTTCTACTAGGGTAGTATATCCCAATTGCGCGTATCGGTATGATGTAACGAATGTGGATGGACAGGAGTATCCAGAGCCACCACGCGTGATTTTAGTTTTTTTTACTGGATCTTTTGCGTGATCCTCTGGTCGAAAGGCTCTTCCAGTATTGATTTTAGGGCCAGCAACATGAGTATGGACATCAACTCCACCCGGAAAAACTACCATTCCAGACGCATTAATAACTTTCGCACCTTTTGCAGCAACCTTTTCCACGATTTTTCCGTCCTTAATGTTAATTTGGACCTTATCTCCATCGATACCATTTTTTGGGTCGTATACACGACCGTTCTTAATAATTATTGCTTTCGACATTTTCTATACCAATGCTTTTCATTATCTTTATTTTTTATCGGTCTTAAGCCCGTGCGAGGGCCGTCGTAATCAATCCGAATTTTTTTTTGACTACTCAACCTTGACCAACGAGTAATGGGCGAGAGTATAACTCCTTACCGTCCTCATCAACCACCGTAATGTGGGCGGCACACGATAGTCAACAATCGTAACATCGAACTACCATTTCCAAGAGATTTATAACGCCTTCCGGAATATCATCGCTCATATTTTCTTATCACTCATCTATATTTAATGATTATCGGGTTTTTAATATTCTTGTTTGATAATATTTTTTAATTTTATTTTTTATAAGCATAATTACTTTTACTATTATATTTTATTTTAGACAGCATTATATTTTTCTAATAAAGACTGTGGTCTCACTCGGTGTAATTTTAGGTTTAGATCGTCATATTTATATCCCATTGCAAGCGCTAAAATTTCGGTTAAATACAGAATTGGAATGTTATATTCATTTTCGAATTTTTTCTGGAGCGTTCTTTGATTGTTATCCAATTGTTGAAAGCACGCTGGACATATGACGACGACGCAATCTGCGCCAGAATTTATGATGCTATCGAATTTTCGCTTTAAAACGCGCATTGCAACATCTTCGTTTGTGTTTCCAACACCTGTAGTGGTGATAAGAAGTAATTTTATTAATTGCAAAGCGTTAGCCAAAAGGTTTGGTGGAGGGGGACATTTTGGACGAGCCGGTTTTTCTTCAAATGAGAT
>JAHQWX010000252.1 GCA_029856375.1 Promethearchaeia archaeon
TATTGGGTTATAAAAACGAGGAAAATCAGACAGTTGTCTCAGATTTCTTTCCAATAAAAAATTCGGGAATAAATTTTTTAGATTTTGAAGATTTTCCTAAAATGTTTGACTATCTGGAAAAATATAACGAGAAATACGATGACGACCAATATCCGGAATATATCGTAGGGTGGGCTAGAAACTCAAAAAAACTTGGCATTAAGACTTCAATTTTAGATAAAAAGAATCACCTCTATTTTCAAAGTTTAGGATTTCCTAGTAGCATTGTGATTATTTTTAATAGCGACAATTTAGCATTTGATGATGGCTTTACAATATTGCGGTTAGAAGGGGATTTCAAAGAAATTAATATTATGAGCAATTTCACAACAGTAAAATGGGAGTATTCAGATTTCTTCGAGTTAGACGATGTCATAGATATTTTGTTGAAAATCATAACTTCCTTCAAGAGCAAATCAATTTTGATTAAAGATCCGGAGGATTGAAATATGAGCGAATCACCCAATGACGAATTCGTATATATTAAGCCAGAAGCATTTGTCACGCTTATTCTTCATACTTTTAGATTTTGGCCGATTGAAAAAAGGAATGGAGACCGAGCAATTGCTTTTGGACTTTTAATTGGATATATCGATGGGAATACTAGGTTCATTAATAAGATTCAGCCTATTTGCCATAATAAAGAAAATGATTATTCAATGGACGATAGATTCCTAAAATTTATCCAAGATATTAATTCACGCGAATTTGAAATGGGTGGATTAAATGAAGTAATTGGATGGTATCGCTCCTCAGATCAAGGAATTAAGTTTTCTGCGACGGATATTAAAAATCACTTAAATTTTCAATCAAAAAACTCAAAATTTATTACCCTCATATTTGATCAAGAGACCTTTCTTAAAAGAGAAGGGCAATATGGATTTAGTATTTTTCGGTTAAAAGGTGAAAATTACTATAATATTATGTCTGATTATTACAAAATTGCGTGGGAGATTGGAACAATCGAAGATACCGATCAAATTATAGCCAATTTTCGAAATTACATTAGAAATTTCTACGAGAATAAACCCCTAATAACCGAAATAGATGAAATTGAATAACTATATAAAATAAAAACCTAATATTTGCTTAAAGAAAAATATATTTTGAATTATTAAAAGGTATTAAATATGTCAGTACCATGGAACACCGAATTTGTTGACAAGTCTAAGGTGATTATCAAACCTTTGGCTTATTATAAAATGCTCGTTCATGTCTTAAGATTTGGATCTATAGCGAAAAAAAAGAGCGAATACAACGAGTGTATGGGTATCTTAATTGGAGAACTCCAAGGAGAAGCAGAAATTAAAGATGTTATAGTACATGATGCTGTCCCAATAAATCACGGGGGAAGAGTGGAAGTTAAATTCGCAGAGACTGATTATATTTCCTTTGCAGCCGTAGATGCGGATTTTTTTGAGAAAGGGTGGTTTTCAGTTGGGTGGTATCATTCTCATCCCGAGCTTTCTGTATTTTTTTCTGCTGTTGACATAAGAAATCAATTAGGATGGCAAACGCAGAATCCAAGTGCAATTGGTATCGTTTGGGACCATATCAGATTTGAAACCATTGAAGGAGATATGGGATTTGAAACCTTCAGATTAGACGATCCTTCTAAAGAAATGTCTTCAAATTATCATACAGTAGAAACCGTAGTCGAGCCTCCAGATAGTATCGAATTTTATCAAAAAATTAAGGAATTAATTGACTCCATTCATAGCAAAGAACCGGTGATTTTGGAAATCAACGAAACTCCAGATGTTTTTGGAGACATTTCTATGCCGGGGCAAAGTCAAATGATGGCTAAACAACCAGAACTTGAATTGATGGATATCCTGCAATCTTTAAACGAAGGTGTCGCAAAATTCACTGCGGCTTTTTTTGAACCGTTGATTAGATTTCTAAATAGATGGGCGCAAGATACAAGTAATCAAGTGATAAAGAGCAACATTAAAATGCGAGACACTTTAGTGAATTTGAGAAATAATTTAGCAAATAGTCTAAATCAACTACAAAACTGGTTTAAGTTTGCGTTAATAGAGAGTTTCGGCGAAGTTGATGGATATATTGACGATAAATTCGATTTATTAGATGAAAATAAAGAAAAACTGAAAAGAATGTTAGATGAGCTGAAAGATACTATCGAATCTCAGTTAGACAAACTATTTGAGGAAAAAATTGACAATATGCTTAAAGATATTTCCTTTGCTCTTGAAGGTGGCGCAGCGAAATTCAAAAATGTACAGTCATCTAGCCAGAAAAATTTCGACTTTATAGATCAAAATAATAAGATTGTAAAAGATACAGCAAAGAAAATAAAAGAGTTAAGTAGCAGTATTGAAAAAGGTATTGATATTAATGTTAAAAATATAGGATCACAGATAAATAAGAATCTTTCCCAGCTTGCGAAAGAAATTAGTGAAACTAGTAAAAAACAAGAAGATCTTATCTCGAATTTAGATGCGTCTCTTTCAATATTGGAAAATATAAGGAATGACTTAAAGAAAACAGAAGAGAATGCAGAAACTTCTCAAGGAGGCCCGTAAATAATGTCGCCAAAAAAATCTGTTAAAAAACCTCCTGAAATTGAAACTTTAGAAAAGGATTTTTCCCACGAGGGGAAAGTAATAATTAAATACCAAGCTTATTTAACCATGATTTCTCATGTTTTAAGATTCGGGAATGAAGCACTCGAAAAGAGCGTCGAAGTATTGGGAGTTTGTATGGGTAAAATCGCAGATAATGGAAACGACCTTATTTGTTATGAAGCAGTCCCCATCAGTCATGGAAGTGGAGTTGATGTTGGATTTACTCAAGAAGATTATATTGCTTTCGCTTCAGTAGACGAGCAATATTCCGAAAAAGGTTTGTTTGCAATTGGTTGGTATCATAGTCATCCGGGTTTGGGCGTATTTTTTTCAGATATTGACATTAAAAATCACTTGTTTTGGCAAAAAGAACAAACTCCAATGGCTTTTGGGCTAGTTTTTGATCATATTTTAATGGGCGTAGAAGATTCTCTTGGATTTAAAGCGTTCAGGCTTGACGACTATCGTCTTGGTCCCGGAAGTGATTTTCATGAAGTTATGGTTGAAATAGAACCGCCAAAAAGCTTAGATTTCTACAAAGTTGTGAAGAGATTAGTAGAAGAGTCTCAGAAGAAAACACCAATTATTCAAGAAGAAATAAACGAAATGGTCGAATTACAAGAGATTCCTAAGCCCGAAGAAGGCGAAATTCTTGAAGAAATACCTGAGTCTCCTCTAAAACCAACCCTTGATGGTTTCTTAAAGGGTACGGCAGAGTTTTCTGAAACTTTTTTAACCAGCTTTCAAAATCAACTAAATGCTTGGACTCAAGACATTGCGGCTGGGACTACTAAAGGTTCAGCGATTATGGCGAAAACTATTTCCACCATGCAAGAAGCAATTAGCGTAGGAATGACAAAAATAAAAAATTGGTTCGAAAAAACCTTATCTAATCAAATGAATGAGTTCAAGGATTCTATTAACGAGCAAGTAGGAAAGCGTCTTAATTTGGAAAAAGAACTAATTTCTGAATTAAATCAAAAAATAGATGCAATAGTTAACGATGTTTTAGAAGCAATAGACACCACAATTGTTCAAAACTTCAATGAGACTGGAGAAAAGATAAAAGAAAGCATTAAATTGTACGACGATATGGATAAGATACAAGAATCAACAAAATCAAAAATTGATGAACAAGCTGAATTAGTTAAAAATGTCGTAGATGGTATCGAAACAATTTCCACAAAAATCTCAAATGATCTAAATTCAATTTCATCAGATGCGAATTCGCTATTAAGCGAAGAACTAAAAAAGGTTACAATGGAGATATCATCGATCAAATCTCAAAATGAAAAAATGTCCTCTCTAATGGATAAACTACAAAAATTAGTAATGGATTTAAGAAAACAATAATTTCTTTATTATCCTTTTAGAATTTCAATTTATAAAGTCTTGAAATTCTTATTTGATATTTAGGAATATTTGTCTGTAATCTCTTCAATTTATTCTGTTTGGCGATATTACTAAGAACTCT
>JAHQWX010000253.1 GCA_029856375.1 Promethearchaeia archaeon
TCAGGTCTCTCTAAAATCATTTTCGCTGAACCTCCGGGAGAAAGTTTTTGAAATACACTTGAGAACTGCCTATTTATTTCGTGATAAGCTTTCATGAAGTTCCTCGTTTTCTCCAATTCGATTTTATCGATAGAATCAAGAATTGCTTTTCTTTCTCTCTGAATTGTTTGTCTTCTCATATCAATTTCGTCGAATCTTTCTTTTACAACATCGTATTGTTCTATAGCTTTAAGATTCACAGGCTCTAACTTCTTTTTGGCGTTTTGTGTCTCGATAATTTCAGTCTGTAAGCCTTCTTCGGACAGTTCTTCTGTTACAGGAGGTAAAGCTCCATATTCTTTGCTTCGCTCGTAAAGAGTTTCGATCTGGTCAGTCGTCATGATTTTTTTCGATTCGAGATTATTTAATTTGGAATTTTCCATAGAGAGATCTGCTTTTAGAGAGGATATTATATCTTGCATTTCTTTTTGTTTCTTCCAAGATTCGTCCTTTTTTAATACCAAATCGTCGATTTCATTCTGTTTTTCTACTTTTTTCTCGTTTTCTTCTTCGAGTTTCCCGTTAATTTCTTCGATGGTTTCTTCAATTTGTTCAATAAGTTGCGTTGAATTCACAATTTCTTCGGCGATAGAGTTAATTTGTAGTTCTCTTTCCTTATTTTGGTTAAGCTCGTTGAGATGCTTTTGCTTTGTTTGAATATCTTTGTTTAGACTGTTAATCTCTTTTTGAATTTCTTTTTGGTTAGTGTATTCTTTATCTTTTTCTGTTTTTAATTCGTTGATTTTGGTTTGCTCCTCATCAACTTTTTTCTGAATCTCTTCTTGACTTGCGGTAAATTCTTCTATTTGTTTGTTGTTTTCGGCTATTTTGCTATTTGCCTCAGTGTTTTCATTATTCAATTCTTCAATCGAATTGATTAGTCTCTGGACATTTTGTAACCCTCTTAATTTATCAGTAATTTTTTCTAAAGTCTGATTCTCTTTATCGATTTTTTCTTGAAGTTCGGCATTTTTGCCCCAAAATTCCTCTTTTTTAGCATTCAAATCGTCTATTTTCTTCTGAAGTGCTTCTTCATCCTTTTTTCTTACACCAATACTCTCGTTTGTCGTGAGAATCTCTTTTTTCTTCTCTTCTATTTTGTTCTCAATTTCTTTAATTTCCTCTTCAATTTCGCTGATACTATCGAGTAAATTTTGAATACCCTTCAAATCTTGTAATTGAGTTTGAATTTTATCCAAGCTTTGCTGAGTTTGGTCGATTTCTCCTTGAATTTCTTTTTGCTTTACCCAATATTGTTTTTTAAGCTCTTTAATACTTTCTGCTTCTTGAATTATGTCTTCTTTTTCTTTACTCTTCTCAGTAATAAGCGCGTTTTTTTCAGCGAGCTCGTTCTCAAATTTTTGAATTTTATCATTTGTATCCTTTAAACGAGATGTAAAATCTTCTAATTTTCTATTATCTTCGGATAACTTTTGTTCGTGAATATCCTTTTTCGAATTGATGACTGTTAAGTTTTTTTCTATATTATTATATTCATTAGTTTGAGAATTAATGCTCTCAGATATTTCCTCTAATTCTTTATATAAATCTTGACTTTTTGAAAGGGTTAACTTTCGTAACGCTAAATGGACATTTTCTAATATTTCCATCAAGTCTTGAACAAAATCGTCGAAATTGGTAGTTGATTCTTGGACAGCGACATCTGTGGATTCTTTTACGCTCGAAACAATCTGTTCAATTGAAGAGTCTGCATTTTCAACGAACATATCTAAGGTTTGCATGACAGAATTCAAAGACATACCAAGCTCTTCGGCAGGTAAGTCTTCTTTACTAAACTCTTCTATAGATTTCATTATATCGACGATATCGTACACATATTTTTTAAAACTCTCAGATGATGATGATATTGCGGAAGCGTTTGATTCTTGAATCGCCGCTTTTATTGATTCAACAGAGATATTAATATTTTGAGTGAGCATGTTTAGAATTTGTAAAATACCAGTTATATCGTCTCTATTCCTATCATACTCTTCTTCTGACGCCTGAATTCTCTCCAAAAGCGTATCTTTTTCCTTATTTAATTCTATAATCCTATTGTTAATATTTTCTTTCTTGGTTGTACTACTCTTAATGGTATCGTTAAACTTTTTTAGTTCAGTATTTAAGGTTTTTATTTCTAAATTTAAGTTCTTAACATCTCTGTTAAAATTCTTTTGATCTTTCTGGAGTATTTTCATTTCTGTTTTGATATTAGAGATACGCGTAGTATATTCTGTCAATTCAGAATCTATAGATGCCTTTTTCATTTCAAGCAATTCGTAATTCTGTTCATTCTTTTTAAGCGTATTTTCTTCCTGTTGGAGTTGTTTTTTTAATTCTGAAATTTGATTATTAATATTATCTTTATTATTCAACAATTCTTTTATTCTATCTTGAACCTCTTTTCCTCCACTTAATTTCTTGAATTTTTCTTCGGTTTCTATTTTCTTTTTATTAAGTGCGGATATTTGGTCTTTATTCATTTTGATTTCCGTGTTTAAAGCTGACAGCGAAGAATTCAAATCAGAAATCATTGTGTTTAAACCGTTCTTTTCATCACTGATCTCGCTTATTTGAAGCTCCAAGTCTTTTTGGAGTCTATTCTCATTTTCAACCTGCTTTTTTAATTCAGATATTTTATCCTTAACTTCTTTTTGCTCGGCTTTAGTTGCTTCTATTGCATTTTCAATACTTTCCTCTTCTCCCTTAAGATTTTTAAGTTCGGTTTCAAGCTCTTTAACTTTCTTTTTATTTTTGGTTATATTCTTTTTCATTACACCAATTTCTGCCTTCATAGAAGATATGTTTTGTTTAACAGTAGAGATTTCACCTTTATAATTGCTTTTAGTTTGTTCATGTTCACTTATTGTTGCTTCTATCTCTTTTTGTTTCGTCTGACTTGCATCGAACGCTTTTCTTGTGCCCTCAATTTTTGATTCTATTTCAGATATCTCTTTTTGGGCAATTTCAATTAAATCGTCAAAAGTTTGACCTTCTTCCAAGGCAACTTGTTGCTTTTCAAGCGCTTCTTTTCTCGTTTTTAGTTTTTCAATTGATTGCTTTTCCAATTCCATTGTCGTTTCGTTGGAAGTAAGATCGGTCTTTATTTTGGTAATATTTTCAGAAATTGCTTCCCTTTCACCTTCCTTTTCGCTAATTGTATGCTGCAAATTATCCATGATTAAGGATTCTTGCTTTAACAAATCTTCTTGTCGTAGGATTTTCCCATTAAATTCTTCAATAATTTCTTGGGTTTCTTCCATATCTCTTTCTAAATGTTCTTCTTCGGCTTGTAGCTTGGCAATTTTAAGCGCAATTAATTGAGCGTTATATAAATTTATTTTCTCATCTAACTCTTTCCATTTTAATGCGTCATTTTTTTCTTTTTCAACTTTTTTCAATTGAGAAGAGACTTCAGAGAAAATCGCCTCAAATTTTCCTAAATCTCTCTCAGCTTTATCTAGCTTCTTTAATGTCGCATCGCGCATTTGGTCGTATTTTTCTAGTCCGATTAAAGTTTCTATGAATCTTCTACGATCATCGGAATTCATATGCGTTAATTCCACAATCTTACCTTGCAAAACGAACTGATTTGATCCGTCGGGATCAATGTTTGCTTGGGCTAAGGCATTCAGTAAAGCTTGACGAGTAGCAGTTTTTCCATTAATTAAATATTTACTTCCTCCTGATTTTTTTACTTCTCTTCCTATTTCGAAAGTATCGCCTCCTCCTGGCAATACGCCTTCTGTATTGTCGAAGGTTATAGTAACTCTAGCCGTGGAAGCGGGTTTCTCTTTTTGAGTCCCGGCAAAAATCAGATCCTTTAATGAATCAGCTCTCATCGTTTTTTTCGATAGGCGCCCGAGGCAGAAGCATAATGCGTCAATAACATTCGATTTTCCTGCCCCGTTTGGACCAACAATACAAGTAAAGCCAGGGGATAGGCGAATAGAGACAGTTCTATCTCCAAAGGATTTAAAACCAGTCATGCTGATTTTCTTTATTATCGTCATAAGATATGGAACCTCCTAAATTAGGTCATCAAGTTAATAAAAGTAATT
>JAHQWX010000254.1 GCA_029856375.1 Promethearchaeia archaeon
AAACAGTAAATTGTATTCTGAAGAAAATATCACTACCTATCAATATGGTTTTATTGAATCAGTAAACGAGAGTGGGGGTGATATTCATTCTATTAGATATCTTATTGATAACCTTGCTTTAATATTTCCTCTAATTGAGAGTTCTACGTGGAATGATATCGTTATTGAACCTTTAGAGAAACAGTTAAAGCTATTAAACTCGTCTGAATTTTGGGACGATCAATATGGAGGTTTTGTTACCTCAAACAGCAGCACTACGAAATACGCGCACGAGAATTTTCTTGCAGCGTATGCTAATATATTATGGCACAGATACAAAAATGATAATAGATTAAACTTTACCGATAGAGCTGAGTATTTGTATATAAATGTCACTTCTCAATTATATGGTTCTAATATGTGGGACTCAAATTATAACGGATTTAACTATCAATGCAATTTAGATTGGGACAGCTTCCCTAGAAACTCCAATAAATCTTTGAAAACAAACGCGTTAGGGATTATTGCGTTAACTGAATCATACCTAGAATCCAATAAGTACAATGAGACTGCGTTAAATGTTGCTGAAATTTTGTACGATAAAATTTCGAAAAAACTCATTAACAATTCTTTTGACTACCCAGCATATGAAAATTTTCGATCTATAAGTTGGGGTGAATATCATATTCTGCCTAATATAACATTAGAGGATAACGCTTGGTATCTTATGGCACTAATACATTTATTTAAAGCTACAAGTAATGTAACTTACTATAACGACGCTGTAGATCTTTTCAATTTCATTGAAACATACATGCGCGACGAAGAAAATGGTGGGTATTATTATTCAATTGGCAAAGAAAACAATACAGATAAAGATTTGTACGCAAATAGCGTTTTAATGAGAGCCCATTTAGAAATGTCTGAAATTTTTGAGAGTACAACATTAGGTGGATCCCTTAACGATACCACATTGATTAAAGGCGAAGAGACTTTGAATTTGACTTGTACTTATAAATTTTACAATGTTTTTGATTTTGTAAATCCAGCTGTCACTGATTTAACACTAGAGGCTATGATCGAAGACGCTAACATTACATATATTATGAGATATCCTAATGAAACGATAATAGATATTATTAAACCCGCTAATACTGACGAAAACGGCAATCAATCCATATCGTACTCGTTTAGTGATGATTTCCCAGATGGAACATATTCTATTGCTGTATACGCAAACAGGACTTATAGGGCGACCGCGTTTAAGACTTTTTATTTTTCATTGTCTTCAGGATTGATGTTCGATTCTGGGAAAATTGAAGGTTTAGGAAACGGAATATACCAAGGAGAAACTTTAGAAACAAATTTAACTATAGTAAGCGTGCGAGTTAACGATACTTTCTTGACTGTGAGTTGGCAAAGCGATTATTTTGCAAACGACGATAAAATCGTGAATTTTTCTGGCGAATCCGATACTAAATTTACTATTAATATAACAGCAAATCCTGAAGCTGAAATTGGATTGCGAACTGTAAATTTTTACGTGAAAAACGGATCCAAGGAATATCTAACCTTTTCGATTTCAATATTAATTAAACAGTCAGTAAATGTGTTGCTGTTTTCTTATAAATCAGAAATTCTTCAGAACGAGTCAATTCCAATTTCTATAACGCTTAAAAATTATTTATCAAATAATTCCCAGAGCGTTAAAATAAGATTCTTTGGGGACGATTTTCAAGATGTGATTTACGATGTTCAGATAGAAACAAGTGCTACAAAAGTCTCGACATTTGATATTATGCTATTTGAAAATCTTAATAAAAACTCTACTAAACTATTTGTGAATGTCACGAAAGGTTTAAGGTCAATTTATTATAAAGAGTTTGATATATCGATTATACAGCCGATTGAAATAGAGAGCGCAACTTTCACTTCTGCAGTATATCAAGGTCAGATGGCCTTTTTAATAATAAAAATTACTAATAATCGCAACGTCCCAATTAATTTTACTCTCTATATAAACAATTTACCGTATCCTACAAATATCAATCAAATAGGATACGGCGAAAACGAAATAATAAGCGTTATTACTCCAACAATTAATCCGTACGATTTTCAAACGAAAGAATATAAAATCACATTAAAAGACAGTTCAGGGAATGTTTTTTTTATTCAAACATTTGAAACTGCGATAACTCTCTCGGTACTCAATCTTATCATTTTTTATATCGCCCCAATTGCCGTACCCATCGTTATATTCGTATTATACAAAAATAAAGAAGTAAAAAGCAGAATATTAGAGGCGTAAGGTAAGAAACATGGGAATGAAAATAAAGACATATACGATTATTCTATTATCAATAATAATATTCTCGTTATTTTTTTTAAATAATGGAAATATTCTAAATAGTACTATAAATAAAACAGAAGACAAATCAGCCTTTCATTTTAAGGAAATATATACATCCCCATATCCGCCCATAAATATAGATCCTATCAATGATGTTGAGATGAACACAACTGAGGTAAAGAGATTTACCGAATCTATTAACATTACCTTAATCGATATCACTAACGATTTTAATAACTTGACTAAATTGCATGTCTACATTAATATTACTTATTACAACGGTACAATGTTTAATCACTCTATGACTAAAAATTATCAAGCTAATATAACATACTTTATTTTTACTCCAGAAATTTACGATCCTTTGGGGTTATATAATGTCACATTCCAAATATTTAACCTTACATGGGGATTACAAAATACTCAAAATACAATAACAAATTTCACAGTTACTAACAATTTTCCACAATGCGCAGCTTATCTTAACAGTACCAATTTGTATAAAAATCAATTCTTAAAAGTAGATATTAGCCCTTCAGATATTGAAGATCCCTTGAGTAAACTAAATTGGAATATCACAATCGTTGATTCTTCTTACAATTTCAAGAAAGCTATCGATCCTGATTTATTAAGTTTCACTATAGAAATAGACGAGACATTTTTAGAATTAAACGCTCAATACTATGTAAAAATAAATGTTACTGACGCAGACTCTAATCATTCTGCGCATTATTTTGGCTTTCAAGTTCTTAATTCCCCACCAGAAATTATAATCTCTTTAGTATCGATATTGCCGTCAACTACTGTTAAGCGCTCAACCGACACGGTTGATATAAAACTGAATGTAACTGATGTGGACCACGATTATTCCGATATCAATGTCGATCTAATCGTTGAGGATACGAACGGAGGTCAAACGCCTTATACCTTGACAAATAACGAAGATGGGTCGTATGATGTAAAATTCACTATTCCTGCAACTAGCCCATTGGGTACATATAACTTAAAATTTACTGCTAGAGATGTTAAAGGTTCTACAGACGAATATACGGGGCAAATAACGGTAATTAACAATCCCCCCAAAATTTTAGGATATAAAATTAATAATATAAGCACAGAAAACAGTGTAATTATCCAATACGGCGAGGATTTAGAATTTACATTCAATATTTCCGATGTCGAACCAATTGAAGGATTGGGCTTTGTAAGAGTGTGTCTTTTAAATCCAAACAACGAATGGTTCAATCTTTCGATTAAATATTCTGAAAACGCCAGTTTAACTATTAGAACAGAGGACTTAGTTCAAGGTACTTGGTATGTGTATGTTTATGTTATAGATGCGGATGGAGTAGAAGTTGGTCTTGATTTCGGATTAGACGACGCACCCCAAGAAATAATTATTATTACTTCTCTCCTACCAATTTTCGAATGGATATTTTTGATAATTGCAGTAGTTTTTGGGTTTGGTTTGGGTTATTTAGTGTTTTCAATAATTAATAGTCGCAAGAAAGCAGAAGTAGTTCCCCCAACACCAAGCGAAGAAGCAAAGCTAAAGAAAAAAATTCAAAAACCTCCAAAGAAGGAAGCAAAACCAGTAAAAGAAGAACCAAAGGATAAAAAGAAAGCTGAAGCAAAACACTCCGAAAAAGCAGAAGAGGAGGAAGAAGAAAAAGCTCCGCCTAAATCACAGCTTAAAATAAAAAGAAAATTAAGATAAAAAAAAATAAGAATCTTATTTATTACTTCTTTTTTTAACTCAT
>JAHQWX010000255.1 GCA_029856375.1 Promethearchaeia archaeon
TATAAGTGTTTTGTTATTATCAGGAACTGTGAATCGCGAAGGACATAAGAAATACCTTGTGATTTATCTGGTATCATTCATTGGTCTTTTTATGTTTCTAGAAGAACTTATAAGCCAATTAGTAGATCATGGTAATCTAGAAAGAATGGAGTTTTATTATTATTTATTTCCGTTTATATTTCTTGGTTTGGGATTTCTTTTTTATTATTTCATCATTAATAAGCATGGACCAGAAAAATTCCAACCTTACGCGAACTTCGCGAAGATAACATTAATAATGGGCATATTCTACGCGTTAATCACGATTCAAGTTATGAAATTAATTTGGGGTCGAGTTCGACCTCGTGATTTATTAACTTCATATACCAATTTTACTCCTTGGTACATTATTAATGGCTATACCGGTAATCAGAGTTTCCCTTCTGGACACACTGCAATGGGTTGGATGCTACTTCCAATAATTGTTTTAGTAAAGGACCACAAGAATAAAATAGTTAAATGGGGCTCAATTGCAGTTGTATTATTTTGGGGTCTTTTTGAAGCTGCTGGGAGAATAGTGGTTACTGCACATTACGCTTCAGATACTTTATTCTCGACGGGAATAGCGTGTATATTTTTTGTTTACTTTTATTACCGATTTCACAATTATTCAAACCCTGCAAAACAAATCGTAACTAACTCCATATCAGAAAATTAAAGCGAAAATATTTTATGACTAATCCTAAATTTAAAAAGTTTAAGCCAGCATCTAAAAAAATTCGGTTGAAAATTGATAATAAACCGAAAACTCCAACCATTTTTTCATACCAAAAAGGATACATCGATAACAAGTTGGCATTGAGGTTCCTTAAAAGAGATAAGAAAAGGGAAATCGTTTACGAAACCTTAATTTCTCCAAAGAAAGATTCGTGGGAATCAAAGTCAGATGTTGGAATCTGGGATGTAATCCGTGAATTTGGTGGTCAATCTCCCGAACAAGCACGATTTCAAAGAGAAGAATGTCTAATGGAAATAGTGCGGAGCTATTTTGAAAAATTGGGATATACTATTGAATTCGAACCGCGTTTAGATCATAACACCCCCGATGTCCTCGTAACTAAGGGGAAACACCTATGTTATATTGAATTGAAAGCGTATTTTCGGAAAACAATCGTTGGCGAGCCAGAAGTCGCTCAATTATTGAAATATTATTCAATTGCACAGAATTTTTCCGAAATTACTGAAAAAGTTGCAGCGGGGGAGATATATCCTCCAAAATTTATGTTAATTCATTCGGGTAAACTTATTCCTTTTAGCGAGAACTCGCTATTTAATGGAGAACTTAAAGAAATACATTCTAAAGAAAAGATGAAAAAATTTATCGATAAAAAGTATCGAGAGCATTTGAAGGAATTAGGTCGCCCGAACAACATGGAAAGTCGCGACACTCGATTTATTTACTATAAAGCAGCCGATAAATTTAAAAAATATTCCGTAGATTTTGAACAACCACCAAAAGTACAGCAGCTGAATAAACCAAAACGGTTAGATAGATTAATAGAAGCTCAAAACGAATTCGATATATTTTTAATTCCTTCGAGAATTTTTTCTCAGATACTGTTTTTAGCCAATCTAAGACACGAGAGAACTAAATTCACTCGATTGAGAAATTCTTGGTTGGAGCGTTTAATACTCGATAAATCCCACTTAGATTTTGAATCTAAGTAGAATCTTTCCTTGATTTGCGAATAAGCAAATAAATTTCAAAAACTATTTCTATCGGGATTACACAAACACCTATTAAAAAGAACGGTTGATATAATTGATTACGTGGAACACACACGGCTGGGCAAATGCCTTGAGGTGGAAAATTTATTATCCAAGACCACCAATACTCGCACATACTTCCACACATTTCAAATCCCTCCATCGGAAGAGCATTAATGAAAAATAAATAAGAGAGAACAAGAGGTAGAATGCAGGAAGCGAGTAATGCGATCCTTATGATGTTTATTGTTTTTTTTTGATTCATTTTCGTTCTAATATGTATTATTTCAATAGCTTTAAAAAAATTAACGATTGCTTCTCATATATCCTTCGATGTATTTTCTTACTTTATCTGCTGGTCTGAAAATCCCAAAATGCCCCTCGCATAATATATCGGCGTTTAAATCCAACAACTTTTGCATGGATTTTTGATAGTCGTCCAAATTTGAGCCAAAACTAGCCATAAATGGACCATGGATATCTTGACCAAAGAGCACTCCGTTGTTTCCTATTTTCACATAAATTGCTATAGAACCGGGCGTGTGCCCAGGAGTGTGAATACATTTGAATTTATACTCCCCTATATTGAACTCTTCTACTTCGTTTGTAAGTCTTTTAAATAATTTCACCGGTTTGTACCTCACACCGTACCAGCTCGCTGCCGTTTTGCTATTAAAGCCTTCCATTTCAATGGGATTGGCATCTAATTCGTGCGCGATAAATTTAACATCGGGAACTAATTCCAATAACGCGGAACACGCAGCAATATGATCGATATGGCAATGAGTTAAGAAACAATAAGTAATATCACTAATTTTTAATCCTTCAACCTCGATATCTCGTATTAAATCGATACTCATGCCACAGTCTATAAGTACTAAGCCTCCTTCCTTCCTGGAGTCTACCAAAAAGACTGAGCATCCAGAATCTCCGACATGATATAGGTTTTTGATTATTTGTTCCATAACTCTTCAATCTATTTGAAAATCTTTATCTTTTTCTCGGGATAATTTCCAATTTTCCTTAACATTTCGCTAGTTTTTGGGTATCTCTCTAAATCTGCGTATGGTAAATAGTGGGAGTTTAAAAATGTATTTTGAAAATTGGGTTGTACTGCTAATTCAATATATTCAGTTTTCCTGGTAATGTCTTCCGCCAATTGCCTCATAGTTTTTGATACGAGGCACATCCGCGCTCCGGTTCCTGCAGCATTTCCAATTCGTTCAACCTTCTCTAGCGGAATTTCGGGGTAGATTCCAATGATTCTCGCGTTTTCTATGTCGATATGCGTTCCGAAGGCACCAGCAATAAACAATTTTTCAATATCTTTCTCTTGAATTCCATAAGTCTGCATTAATATTTCAGTTCCCGTATGCATAGCAGCTTTCGCTAAAATTATTTCTCGGATGTCTTTTTGGCTTACAGTGATATCGTCGTTTGAATGATTATCCTTTCCCCACGCAAGAACGTATTCAAAACCATCGTTTCCCTCTCGGACTCTCTCTGAATTAATACCCTTTTTAAACCGACTCCAAGAATCGATGATGTTCGCTTTTAATAGCTCTGCTGGTATATCAACAATGGCAGAACCACAAATGCCTCTTGGTTTAGCATTATCAATTGTTTTGTAAGTTGGTTCCAAGGTGTCTGGATCGATTTTAATCTTTTCAATTGCACCATTAGCAGCGCGCATCCCAAACTTAATGTGCGCACCCTCAAATGCAGGTCCAGAGGCGCAAGAACAGGTGACAATCCTTTCCTTATTTCCCAGTACTACTTCTGTGTTTGTACCAATATCTAATGCCATGCATAATTCGTCGCGTTTGTATATCTCAGAAGCGAGAATCACTCCAATTGTATCAGCACCGACAAATCCAGCCACTACTGGAAGTGTGTAAATTTTACCCCCCTTGTTAAATTTCATCCCCAACTCAATGTTGTTTATCGTCAAACCTCTCTTTACAACGGGAACATAGGGAGCAAATCCTAATTGCTTGGCGTCAAGATTTAAAAAAATGTGGTGCATCGTGGTGTTCCCAACAGCTGTCATTTCGTACACATTTTCTAAATCAACTTTCGCTCTTTCTGCCAGATCCGTTAAGAGCTCGTTAAGCACCTCAATAATTACATCGTGTAATTTCCGTGGTTCTTTGAAGCCTAACCGAGAAATAACATCTTCTCCATAGGGAATTTGAGGGTTCATCAATCCGTGTGCTGCTAATACTTCTCCGCTAACTAAATCTAACAAATAACCCGCTAACTTAGTAGTCCCAATATCGACCGCGTATCCATATATCTGTTCAGTCGTATCTCCCTTCTCAATGGCAATT
>JAHQWX010000256.1 GCA_029856375.1 Promethearchaeia archaeon
AAAGAATTAAAGTTACGGGCGTTTCTGGGTATTTTGGTACCTGGGAACATTCAATACTTGCAATGTATCATTGTGGATGTAATTATATCTCTGATTTGAGAAAATATGTAGAATTATACGATGTATTTGCATCGTTAGCTCCTCAACCTCTTGCTGTATGTACAGGAAGAGAAGATAGAATTTTTCCCATAAAAGGAGGTGAGGTTGCGATTCCCATTATTCGAAAAGCATACGAGGAGAGTGCAAAACCTGATAATTTATTGATTGATATTGGTCCAAAAGGGCACAGAGTTTACGGTGATAAGATCTATCCCTTCATTGTAAATCGTCTCCAAGATGTACTTTAAAGATAAGTGGTAATTAAAAAATTCTACAATTTCACTACATCTTTGAATTTGACTTAATCTACCCACTTATGGGTATTGAGAAGATAATCCCGATATTTAAAAGAGCGTATGAGGAAGCTAAAAATCCAGAGAATTTCTTAATATACCTACGACCAAATTATGACAGATTTTACGGTGATAAAATTTATCCATTTATGTTAAAAGAATTATAATCAGAAACTAGTTTTAAACGGGGGAAAATCGCATTTCAATATTATATGTTTAACAGAAAACATTTATAAACCAGTGTTTACTTTTTTAATCAAAAGAGCGGCTGATCTCCGGTAAGCGATATGACCAGTTACATCGAACTCGAAGAGAAAATTACTTCAAAAATACTTGAAAATTATCGAAATAATTCGAATGGGCAAGTTAAGGACGATTTTAAATTCAAATGCCTTTCCAATTTAGTAAATTACCTTTTTAACCATAAATCTGAAAAAAATGTGTTTAAAATCATTAATAATTCTATAAATCTCGTTCTAGCTCTTTACGACAACTCTCCGGTTGATGTTTATTCGGGGGCGATGCAATATTCAGAAAATCTGCTTAATAAATTCAATTTTTACGTCCACGAAGAATTCGATGTATTGGATTCTGCGAGACATAAAGTGCAGTACCAAGAATCAATTCTCGTAGAGCACGATTCTCTAGACGATGAAAAAAAGGAAGAATGCCTCGAAACCATTCGTCGTTTTCATAAGGAATACGACGACACCTATTTTTGTATTTTAGATGAAAAACAATCTTAGACCTCTTTATTCAACAAATTTTAAAGATTCGAGAGATCTAATTCTATATTAATATTTTTTAATCCATTTGATCTTCTTTAGAATAATAATTGAAATGGGAGTGATTTTATTGGAAATTGAACTTTTAGAACCCTCGTTAAAGGGAACAGTTAGTCTTGAAGAATGTATAGTCAAACGAGAGAGCGTAAGAAGCTTTAAAGATAAGGGCGTCGAAACTGAAAAGTTGTCGCAGCTGTTGTGGGCTGGACAAGGAAAAAAGGGCTATAAAAAGACGGTACCTTCTGCTGGAGGGACATATCCCCTCGAGCTTTATGTTGTAATTAAAGATAGGGGGATTTTTCACTACGATTCTAATAATAATAAGCTGATATCAGTAAAGGAGGGGAACTTTGGTAAAGCTTTGGCAAGAGCGTCCTTAGATCAGATGTTTATTTTCGAAGCTCCCATAAATATCGTAATTTGCGCGGATTTTAATAGAACATGTGGGAGATACGGTAATAGAGGCGTAAGATATGTGTTTATGGAAATCGGACATTGCGCGCAGAATATTGAACTAGAAGCTGTTGCTTTGGGATTGGATTCCGTTCCAATTGGGGCCTTTCACGATGATGATGTTAAAAAAATTTTAGGACTATCTAAAAATATCGACCCACTTTATATAATTCCAGTCGGTTATAAAAAAAAATAATGCAAAGCTAAAAAAAATAGAATTACATATATAGTTTCGAATAAATATCATCTGGACCGGAGCCTTTTTGAGGAAGATGCATTTGTTGGGCTTTCTGAGAAAGCTCCATTAACTTGTTCTGAAGTTCTTTGCCTCGTTCCAAAAGTTCTGTTACATCTACATTTAATTCGTAAATTTTATTTAATGATTTAATAATTGCCGCAGCTCCTTCGGGCGTGGGTATTTGGTAAGCGTCGGTAAATAATACAAAAGCCTCTATAGGATTATTTAAAGCTTCGTTAATTATGGTTGCTTCAGGTCCCACAATTATCCCTTTGTTAATTTTTTCAAAACCTAATTTTTCTAACTTATTCATGATTTCTTTCTCTGCAGCGTAATAGACCTTAAATTCTTCTACAATGGTGGGGGATGGTATTCCTTGAACGATTACCATTTCCTTAGAATGAACAACTTTCAAGCAAAAATTTAAAACCGTTCTCGCGAGATCGTTATAATCTTCAGGAGATTGAAATGGTATGTCACACGCTAGCACAACTAAATTCTTACTCTTCGAATAATATAATCTACAAGGATGTTTTAAGACTCCATCGGTAAAGATACTTATGGGCGGGAAACTATCTGAAATCATAAATCCAATTTGTTCCATATCCTCTATTTTTTCAACAATTTCGTTTGTGACTATTGGCCCAATTAATCCAATACCGGCGAATCCTAACAAAACCGTTGCGTTTGGAAGTATATCTTGAGGTGGGATTTCTAAAACTACTCTACTATGCTTTCCTTTCTCGCAAATATATTCTTTAGTCATATTTTCATCACAAATATTCAAATTCTTCTATCAATAGTTAATTATTGAGAATAATTAATAATTTGTAGTTTATATATGAATTATTAAGAAAAAATAAAAATAATTTGTAAAAAAAATGGTATTTCACTCAATTACGAGCGTTTCAGATAAAATTTATTTTATTCACATTGGTACGAAAGAAGACATTTACTTCACTTGGAAGAGCAAGAATTCTCCTAAGGCGTTCATTTTTGACTATTCGATTGCAGCAAACGCACCACAATCGGAGATATATTACCATTTAAATAAAGGAGATATTAAAATTGTTTATTTGAAAAGAGATAAACTCGTTTTTGTTATTGCTGGAGACATTTCGGTTCAATTCCAAGTGTTTGAAGCGTTATTAGAATTTCACGCAGTAAAATTTGTTGAAATCTACGGTGATATGCTCCAAGATATATTCGATGTTGGTACTCCAGATTTTTTTAAAGCGTTTCACGATGTAATTAACGAAGCAATTATTGAAATACCAAACCAAAACGGAAAAATTGTTGAAGCGCGATGTAGATCTTGCCAAAGGGTCGTATACCCCTACATTAGAAAGAGTTTAATTGAAGAATCTGAGGATTTTCCCGTCCCAATTGTATATATGCACGAAGGCCACGCATTACTTTTATATATCGATCGAGATTTTAAAGTAAGAGGGGCCGAAATAGTCTCAATTACGGGTTAAATATTGAATTAATGCTACTGTATTTCTTCTATTCTCTCGATAATTTTCCTAGTAATAAGTTCGAAAGATTCGTTCACATTTTGTCCTGTTTTTGAAGAGATTTTTAAGTAATCCAATAACCTAAACTTCTCTTTATGTTGTAAAGCGTGTGTATCATCCACGCATATTTTTTCAGTTAAATCGAGTTTAGTCCCCAACAATAGTATTGGAAGTTCCCTATTAGCTTCGCGAATTAAATCAATCCATTCATCTATTTTAAGGAGGGTTATTTCTCGGGTTAAATCAAACATTAATAAAGCGCCGCTTGCTCCCGTTATATAGTGTTTCAGCAAAACTCTGAATTGTTGCTCTCCTCCCAGATCCCACAATTGCAGCTTATATATATTGTTGTCAATATTAATCTCCTTTAAGAAAAACTCAACTCCAATTGTCATTTTTGTGTCTTTTAGAAAAACGCCATCTACATATCTATACAGCAATGTAGTTTTTCCAACTCCACCCTCACCAGCTGTGATGATTTTAAAATAGTATTGATCACCTTGGTCATTTTGAGTATCGTTCAGCTGCATTATGATTCCAGACTTCGAGTTATTAACAATTTTCTTATATTTTTTCAATTATGCTTAATAATTTTTAAAAATTTAGCCACGCATAAATTATAACAACAATTCCACCAATTAAAACGACGAGGTTCAAAATAAGATCGCTTGGATGTGATTTATGTCT
>JAHQWX010000257.1 GCA_029856375.1 Promethearchaeia archaeon
CATAAATGGAGATTCTAAGTTTTTCCCAAATCTTAAATAGGAAGAAACTGAACCCCCTCGTTGGCTCATTCCATGTGTTTCGGCAGTTCTTACTTTAAAACCATTTTTTAAAGCAGTCCAACCTAGAATCATTGAAGCTCTAATAACTCCAGTTCCGCCCACTCCCACGCAAAGCGCATTAAAATCTTGTTTATCTTGCATTAATCTTATCCGAGTTAATTATTTGCGATTTCTTAGATTTGTTCCAAATGCTATAGAGCAATTTTATTATGAGAATATTATTGGTAAAGGAATTTATATATTATTCTAATACTGTAATAGAAAAATGCTGTATGAGCTAATATCATTTCAAGTGAATTGTTATAAATAAAAAAAGAAAATAAAATTTAGAAGTCTTTCTGATCTAGCAATTTCACATTGTTCTCTCTAAGTATTTTCACTGCCTCTTCGTTATCTGAGACTCTAAGAACAATCACTGCTGCTTCTTTTACGATTGTTGAATAGAGGTAATCTATATTAACTCCATTGTCCCCCAACATTTTTGCTATTTGGTGAAGCGCTCCTGGTTTATCTTCTACTTCCACGGCAATTACATGAGTAATAGCTGTTAGGTATTGGTTTTTATCTAAAATATTAGCCGCATCTTCAGTCCTATCTACAATGATTTTTAAGATCCCATAATCTGCAGTTTCAGATACAGTTAATGCTCTCATATTGATTGCGTTTTCCATAAACAATTTGGTTAATTTCGCCAAAGTCCCCGGATGGTTTGGTAAAAATATAGAAATTTGTTTTATCATTTACATCACCCCAATATTTTATATGTTTTTGGTTCTTTTATCTATCACTCTTTGGGATTTTCCCATGGAGCGCGGAATAGTTCCCGGAGTAACTAACTCGACTTTCGCTCTGACTTGTAAAATGTTAAATATTTTTGTTTCAATATCGTTTGAGAACTTCTCTAATTCGCTCATTTTGTCTGAAAATGTGTCTGGCGTCAACTCAACTTTAACTTCTAACGAATCTAAAATGTCTCTATCGACAATTATTTGATAATGACCGCTCACTCCAGGGATCTGCATTAATGCGTGTTCAATTTGAGATGGAAATACATTAATTCCTCTGACTATTAGCATGTCATCCCTTCTTCCAGTAACTTTTTTCATGCGAATGTGAGTTCTCCCGCAATTGCAT
Organism: Promethearchaeia archaeon; assembly: GCA_029856375.1. Lineage (GTDB taxonomy): Archaea > Asgardarchaeota > Lokiarchaeia > Sigyniarchaeales > SOKP01 > 6H3-1. The sequence continues at coordinate 1,195 of JAHQWX010000257.1, forward strand.
TTTTCTGCACTGAGGATTGTTACATCGTTAGTTATGTATCTGATAAGTGGGAGCCCCTCCTTTTCTAATGTGGTGAACGCTAGAACGCCTTCTTCTCCTGGACCCACGGGTTCCAGAGTTTCCTTATCTAAGGTTTCTACGATGAAAAAATCTTCCCAAATATGCATTCCATCTTTTTCTTCGCATTCTACAGAAACTCCAGGACCATAAATTTCGCTCAATCCGTAAATATCGTACGCATCGATTTGCATGTTTTTCTCGATAGTCTTTCTTAAGTCATCTGTCCATGGTTCAGCTCCACAAATCGCTTTTTTTAATGCTAATTTAGATACATCAATTCCTTCTTTTTTAGCATATTCAGCTATAAATAACGCATAACTCGGAGTACAAGTAAGAACTGTGGATTCAAAATCTTGCATTATCATAAGTTGCCTATCTGTATTACCTCCAGAAATAGGAATTACCGTAGCTCCAACTTTCTCTGCTCCATAGTGAAAACCAAGTCCTCCCGTGAATAAACCATAGCCATAAGCATTTTGAATTATATCCTTATGGGTTATCCCAGGAGCCATAACGGTTCTAGCCATTAGTTCTGTCCAATCATCAATATCTTTTCTAGTGTAGGAAACCACCGTTGGTTTTCCCGTTGTGCCAGAAGAAGCGTGGACTCTTACTATATCGTCCATTGGTACCGCAAGCATTTTAAAAGGATAGTGATCTCTTAAATCGTCCTTATATGTTAGTGGTAATTTAGTTATGTCATCTGCAGTTTTGATGTCGTCTGGCTTCAATCCCATCTCATCGAATTTCTTCTTGTAGAATTGTATATTCTCATAGACAAATTTTGCCAAAGCACTCAATTTTTTACCTTGAAGTTCTTTTAATTCGTTTGAAGGCATGGTTTCTGCCGATTTATTCCAAAATACTGTCATTTACATTCTCACTTAATAAAATTGATTTAACAATTGATTTACGATAAAAGAAAATAAAAATATTCACTTTAAAAAGTTTTTCCCACCAATTTCCCATTAGAAGGATTTTTTTAGATATATTCGATGTAAGCCAAGCCAATTTTTTCAGATTTGAACTATATCTATTTTTCCATCTGAATCAATTACGCCTATACAAGTTACAACTCTTTTTGAGTAAGAACATGAAGAAAAGAGACTAATTAATTTGTCATCAAAATATTCTTTATGTCCATTTTTAAATCTCTCGTGACTTCGAATAACTCCTTGAATTTCGTTTCTTTCGAGAAATTCTTGAAAAACATCCCCACCGAATTCTTTAACTCCTGAACCTCGAGAACTTTTTTTAAAACCGTTTAGTCTCTCTTTCGGATCATTCCACACTAATTGTTTTGAAATAGGATGAGTGATTTTTCCTTTTTCACGAGGTAAATCGCAAATCTCGGCAATATATTCGAGTTCTTCTGGGACACCACCATGTACACAAAAGATATCGTTCCATGTTATCGCAGCTAATGGTAATTTCGAAAAAACTTCATTATATCTATCAAAAATTCCACGTTCATTTGGAAATTTCAACCCAATTTCGTCCATGAAACCATATTGTCTATTAATAAACGGGTCCTCGTGATTTCCTCGCAATAAAGTAATCCTTTCGGGCATAAATCTTTTAAGCTGAAACAATATATTAACTACTTCTACAGCTTTTGCACCTCGATCAACATAATCCCCCAAAAAAATGAGACTATAAAAATTCTCTTTAAAGAATTTATCTATTATTTTCATCAGTGTTGAATAATCTCCATGGAGATCGCCAACAATCATAGTTTTTCCTTGCGGAACATATACTAATAACTCCTCTTGTTCCAAAATTCTTTCTATATCAGAGAGCAAAGTATAGATTTCCTTTTGATTAAACTTTTCAACATTGTTGATATCGAAAATAAAAGGGGGAATATCCAAAAAAACTCATCTGTTAATTAATAGGATTTATATCTTAAATTTACTAAAAATTATTTTTACCTACATAAATAATATTATTGATAAATAAAACGCAGAATATTTAAAATTCTTTACGGAAATTTTTGTAATGGTTTAGCTTGATTGTTGAAAACTTTTACATTTTAGAAGACTTATTTAATTGGCTCTCGATAACAGAAGTATCGAAAGAAGAAATCTATAGGATGTCGCAAAATTTAGGGATTTTTTTAGAACAAGATTTTTATGTTAAGAGCAAGTGGGGTCATTTTAAAAAATATTTCATCTTTACCTTAGAAAATAAACCTCTGCTCTTCATTAAAAATGTGACTGAACATTTCATCGAAGAGGTTTTAAGTTTACACTTAAGTATTGAAATCTTCAATACTAGTTTAACTTTTAACAAATATCTGGCAGGAATTTATACTGTTGGTTTTTGGAAATTTAAGCACTCAATTCCGTATTTGATGACACCGTATGAAGAAGGTAAGGACTTATCAAAATACCAAATTACAGATTTTCAATACGAATTAGGCAAGCAAGCCTATTTACACGAAATATTGTGCCTATACGATGTTTATGATCGACGTTTCATTGTAAGAAGCGATAAAACTCTCTGTAGAATTGATCTTGGTCGTTCCTTTGAAAACATACACAAGAAGTATCTGGGTTTCGCTGACTTTATGCGCCATCATAAGCTTAAGTTTGAGGACGAAGAATTTCAAAAGGGATATAAACAAGAAGAACAACTCATTAAGAGAAACACGCAAACTACAAAGCAAGAATTAATCGATCTCTTACAAGCAATAAAAAGCTTAAAGCGGGATAACGAAATAGTTACATTTGATGTCAATCAATTCCTTGAGCATTTGATTGCTTACTGGAAGCAATTGGGCTTTTTGGACACAGATCTACAAAATAATTCG